>CAIMCT010000067.1 GCA_903839535.1 uncultured Desulfobacteraceae bacterium | reverse complement strand
CAGGAACGGAAGACGGTTGAGGAGTTTGCGGGAATTATGAAGAAACACTCAGAACATATAGGTGATAATATGATAACCGCAGCACAGGAATGGTTTAACGAAGGTTTAAACGAAGGTTTAAACGAAGGTTTAGACAAAGGTGTGATAAAGGGACAAATTGAAGTTATCGAAAAACTTTTAAAAGCTGGTGTGCCCTGGGATTTTATTTACAAAACCACAGATTTTAATGAAAACAGTTTCCACGAACTAAAAAAGAAGTTGCAACAACAAATAAAACCGGTAAGAAGCCCTAACAAAGGCGTTGTATTGGGCAAGCTCAACTCCCGCCAGTGAACGTGGTGTTAGGACACCAATATATTGACAGTTTGGCCTTGATCGTTGACTTGGGAGCCATCCCGGGATCGCCGCACCCCAGTGCTGCTCTTGTTTTACCCGCCACAAGAGCGTCGTCATAATTGCCGCACTGGGGTGCGGCGATCCCAGAGGCGATTTGCCGCTCATCCATCTTATGGCCGCATCGGGAACGGCGATATTAACAATGGCTGCGGGGGTGAATAACTCGCCGCCTTTCCATATTGCGGACCAGCCGACACAAGAGCGTATCAATTTGTGAAAATTGGAATAAGAAATCCATAAATCTATCCGTATCAAGTATATATTGTTATTTTCACCACCCACTACGAGGGTATATGATTATGAAAACTTCTGTAATTGAGACCAATTTTGCCGGATTGTCGCTGCGGCAAAGGGGAAAGGTCAGGGATATTTACGACCTCGGGGATAGTCTGCTGATGATTGCGACGGACCGAATTTCGGCTTTTGATGTTGTCATGCCGAACCCGGTTCCGGACAAGGGAAAGGTTTTAACCCAGATATCCTTGTTCTGGTTTGATGTGATGAAGGATATGGTTCCCAATCATGTCATTACCAGTAATGTGGATGCATATCCGGATGCCTGTAAACCCTACGCGGACGCGCTCCTGGGAAGGAGCATGCTGGTAAAAAAAGCGGCTCCGCTGCCGATTGAGTGTGTGATCAGGGGATATTTGTCCGGGTCAGGCTGGAAGTCCTATCAGCAGACACGAACCCTTTGCGGAATTCATCTTCCGGACCAGCTTACAGAATCAGACAGACTTCCCGAACCCATTTTTACCCCATCCACCAAGGCCGAAGTCGGGCTGCATGATGAAAACATCAATTTTGATCAGGCCGTAAGTTTGGTAGGCAAGTCCATGGCCGAGCGGGTGAAGGCACTGAGCCTGGCCATTTACCAGAAAGGGGTTGAACTTGCCGACAGCAAAGGCATTATCATCGCCGATACCAAGTTTGAATTTGGTCTATTGGGAGATGAACTGGTTCTGATTGACGAGGTTCTTACCCCGGATTCATCCCGGTTCTGGCCCAAGGCATCTTATAAACCCGGTGGACCTCAGGAAAGCTTTGATAAACAGTTTGTCCGGGATTATCTCCTGTCTATTCAGTGGAATCAAAAACCCCCGGCGCCAAGGCTTCCGGATCATGTCATTGAAGGTACCCGAAAAAAATATCTGGAAGCATTACAGCTTCTTGCAGGCCCCAACTATGCTGTCAACTGAGCAGACCGTATTGTTAGAGCAGATTCACCTGGAAGATATAACCTTCCAGGTTACCACCGAAGCAGCTATCGGAACACTGGCCACCTCAATCGCCTGGCTGGGTGTGATGCATCCTCCTGTCCTTCTGCCTGTCGAGTCGGGCTATCAAGTTGTCTGCGGATTCAGAAGAATTGCCGCATGCAAATCTATAGGCCTTTCCAGAATTACCGCCAAACTGCTTTCGCCGGGTACGGATAATCTGTCCTGTGTCCAATTGGCGATCGCCGATAATTTGCTGCAGCGTCCCTTGAATCTGATTGAGACATCTCGTGCGCTGGTTTTGCTGTCTGGGGTTTATCCCGACCCTGACGATCTTCGCAAGACAGCAGTGCTGCTGGGGCTGCCGGACAATTTTTCTGCGATTCATAAGCTTCAGCAATTATCTGGCCTTGCACCGGAAATTCAGGAAGGGGTGCTGTCGAATGTTCTTTCAATGGCCATGGCTCTTGAGTTGGGGCTTATGGAAAAGTCCAGTGGCATCAGGCTGTCCAAGCTATTTGGATACCTGAAGCTGGGTTTGAACAAGCAGCGGGAAATTCTGACGACAATTCAGGAAATTGCATTTCGGGAACATTTACCCGTTAATGACGTTCTAAACGCCACTGAACTTCAGCAAATTATGCTTCATGAAAAATGGGACCGATCCCAGAAAACCGTTCACATCAGACAATATTTAAGATGCCGCCGATATCCTTCAATTTCAGCTTTTGAAAGTGATTTTGGAGCTAAGGTTCAATCTCTGGACCTTGAATCCGGTTTGGCGCTGATACCTCCTCGCGATTTTGAAGGAACCACATTCAGTTTTCATCTCAACTTTAATAATCTTGGCGAGTTGCAGCATCGTCTTTCCCGCCTCACAGAAGCATCTTCCAGCCCTATTCTGAGTGAAATCCTTGATGGCTGCCGGATTTCAACCCGATAACCTTACCGTTCACTCTTCCCCCCCCTTTTCTAAAGGGGGAAATCGGTCATAATGATCTGGATGGAACGACGATCAAGGCCGCCAAAATATATAAAACTGGTGGCCTGGAAATAAAGGATACACTCAGTATCGTTCTCCCGCACAGGCCCCAAAACCCGTGTGGATGTCCGCATTGAAAAGATATCCCACGCACGTTCTCGCAATCCATTTCAAGAAATTCAAATGCTGGGAGCTGAGGTTTGTTTTCATAACCAATTGCAATTGATGAACCTGAAAAACGTGTGATCAAGTTATGCTTGAGTTTTAGAATTTCTTATCTTGACATTCTGTAATAAATATGTGTTGTTGTATTTCAGTAGTTACTCAAAACTGTTTTTTTATGTGTCAGTATGGTAAGTGTAGCTCAATCAAAATACCGTAAACAGAGAGAATATATAACTATCTGAAAAATACAAGACTTGTAAAAAGTCAAGTTTTTTTTTCGAAACTCAAAGATATGCTCACAGACAAAAAGGAGGTGACTCATTTTTTAGAAAAAAGACTTCCAATCAAACGGCAAACACCATCATTCACAATAAAATCTCATGATCAAGGATATTGCTCGCCCCCTGTAGATGAAAATGCACGGGTGTTTTTCTACAATCACAGTAATTTTTATTCGTGTTCATTCGTGGTTCAAAAAGTACTTTGACTGAAAAAGGAAAATTATGATCACCAAAAAAAATATCATCCTTATTCTGTTGTTTCTTCTGGCAATGGGGTCCTATTATATCCATCCTGGAGAGGCTCAGGACCCTGCAGCTCCAACCGAATCCGTTCAACATGCTCCTCCTCCTGCAGCGGTCACAACCGTACTGCCTGCACCTGGAGCAGAGGTGGCTCCGCCCGCACCCGGAGTAGAGGAAGCACCACCTGCCCATCTTGCTGTCGCACCGCCCGCACCCGGAGCAGAGGAAGCGCCGTCCGTTCCCCCTGCTGTCGCACCGCCCCCGCCCAATGTTACACTTTCCATAGACAAAACCTCTGTTGTCAACGGCGGAGTTGTCACGGTGAAAGGTCAGGGCGTTTCCGGCAAACCCATTTATCTGGAAGTCTGGTCTGAAAGACAAGTCAGGTCTTCTTTTTTTGACTCCAAGCCTGACAAAGACGGGAAAATTCCATATAGACTGTATCTGACCCAGGCAATGCCTGCCAGCTACAAGATTTATGCACCCAAGGGCAAAAAAGAGGTGTTTGATGCTTTTAAAGCCAAGGGAGGTGGCTGGAGCTACTCCGATGCGCTGAAAGAAATGGGCGCGGATGTGGCCTATTCGGCACCATCAAAAATTGCCATTGATGCTTATCAGTCTACGATTTTGGCCAGCATTATCGGCTCAAGAGGCGAAAAACTTGCGACCCTGGATGACAAAGAAACCCGCAGGCGAGCCATGCAACTGACAAAAGCCAGATTCCGAGGTATTGGCAATCTGATCAGCCCGTCCATCGAACAAAATACGGACGGATCCTTTATCGCCAAGGTCAACATTCCCCAGGGAGCTGCGCCGGGAAAATATTTCATCGTGGCTTACGCAGATAATGCGCTGCGCAGCCAGCCCGCTGTCGTTGAAAACAACATCAGCTTTCCCACGATGTATCTGGCCAATGCAGGTACCAGCCTGAACCTTGTCTGGCCATTTCTGCTGACGCTAGCCATCGGCGTATTTGGTGTTCTCATGGGTGCGGGCGGCGGGTTCCTGCTAAACCCACTTCTGATCTCTTTATGGCCACTGCCACATACTGTGGTTGCCGGAACCGTCATGCCTACGGTTGCCTTTTCCCAAGCCAGCGGGATTTATAACTACTCCAAGATCAAGTTTATCAACTGGAAGCTTGGTGTCACCATGGGCATCGCCACACTGGCTGGCGGCTTTATCGGTCCCAAGCTTACTGAGCTGATCACCCTGGATCAGTATAAATTCGTATTCGGATGGATACTGATAGTTCTGGCGGCCTTGATGTTCTGGCAGACCACGCCGGGCTATTTGAAAAAGAACAAGAGGGAACAGGCCATCATGTCGGAATTCAAGAAACGGGCGGAGGCTGCGGCAAAAGCCAAATAAGAACGCCCTTGCGCATTCCGCTTAAATCACATAGGGTCATCATCCCGTAGAGGGATAAAAGGAGAATGAATCATGATCGTTGAATTTTGGGGACAGGAATTTAAAGTAAATATCATTTTTGGATGTATCGGCGCGTTTTTGGTGTCAATTCTTGCATCCATGTTCGGTTTCGGCGGAGGCCCATTTATGGTTCCCCTGATGACGGTGGGCCTCGGGCTTCCCATGTATCTGGTGGTGGGCAGTTCGCTGATCACCATTTTCTTTAACACCGTTATGGGCAGCTTGCGGCACTATCAGTTCGGAAACTTTGACATGACGTTTTTTCTGATAATGTTTCCGGCGGCTATTCTTGGTGGCTACATAGCTCCGCAGATCGCCAAACGCATAAGCCCCTTGATGGTAAAACGTGTTGCAGTCGTTGGCTTGATGCTTCTTGCGCTGAACCTTCTTGGTCTGTATTAACATTGGGGAAAATGATGTGTCCACCCGGAATAATTTATACCCCAACAAGATTTTTTCTGAAAAACTGCTCTGGATCAATTCCGGGGAAGCTGCGGTTCCTGGTTACGGTCAAATCCGCATGACAGAAATAAAGGATAGGGAGAAGGATAATGTGTAAATATCACTTGTTTCAGAACAAAGAGAAATGCATCGCCTGCCATACCTGCGAGATACAGTGTAAAAGCAGCAAATCGCTGCCAGTTGGCCCCAAACTTTGTCAGGTCATCACCGTCGGTCCCAGACTTGTCGGAGGCATACCTATGGCTTCATACATATTTATGCTCTGCTTTCACTGCGAAAATCCGGCATGTGTCACAGCTTGCCCGACTGGCGCCATGAAAAAGCGTGAATCCGACGGGATTGTTTATGTGGATTTTGATCGTTGCATCGGATGTAAGGCCTGTATGGTGGCATGTCCCTGGGGAGCGGTGCAGTGGAATCCGGAAGCTCAGAAAGTCGTCAAATGCGATTATTGTATGGATCATGTAGATCGGGGTCTTAAGCCAGCCTGCGTAACGATTTGCACAACCGGATGTCTTAGCTTTAAGGAGCTGAGCGGGCGCGATTCAGATTTATTGGACCCATGATGCCCTTCTGCATCGAATGAAGGGCGAAAGAATCCTCTCCCCTTTAATGCCGGTATAGGTTTTGTCTGAATGGAAAATCCATTCAGACAAAATCCGAATGTCGGAATAAATTCAAATCGCCTTTATTGCGTAGCCCTCGTTTTCCTTCGGGCATTGCAGTCCGTGACGCATCCCGAAGTCTATCAAAATGCCTGGGCGTTTTTGTCCTGGGTTTTCTTTGTAATACTACCCAGAGAGATTTTCACCAATCAACTAAAACGTTGCTTACACGGCAAGATTGTCCAAAGCAGGAAAGATAAATTTCGTTGAAGGGAGAATAATAATGGGAAAGGAGAATAGCAATGAATAAAAAAGGTAATGATGGACATCTCAAAGGAAAACCACCGATTGGAGTATCTGATTTTAAAAATTTACGGGAACAAGAATTATACTATGTTGATAAAACTCTGCTGATTAAAAAAATCTGGGAAAACCCCTCTCAGGTGTTGCTTTTTCCACGTCCCAGACGGTTTGGCAAAACACTCAACCTATCAATGCTGCGTTATTTCTTTGAAAAAACCGAAGATTCCAATGCAGATATCTTCGAGGGGCTTTTGATCTCCAAACAACCTGAAATCATGGCGTATCAGGGGAGATATCCTCTAATTTATCTTACATTCAAGGATGTGAAAGAGATGACATGGGAAGATTGCCTTAACCATTTGCGACATCTACTTGTTTCTGAGTGGTTTCGTCTGTCTCCTTTGTTTGAATCTTGTCCTAAAACGCCTGAAGAAAATCGTATTCTAATGGCGTTTGTTAATCATACAATAAACATCATGGAGTTGGAAAAGTCGTTGTTAATCATGATGTCTTTACTTTGGAGAGCCACTGGTGAAAAAACTGTCGTCCTGATTGATGAATACGACACCCCTATTCACGCAGGACACCAGTACGGGCATTACGACGAGGTGATTTCGTTCATGCGGAATCTTTTAAGCGGTGCCTTCAAAGACAATTCCTATCTTAAAAAAGGGGTAATCACCGGAGTTCTGAGGATTTCAAAGGAGTCGATTTTTACGGGTTTAAACAACATTGAAGTCCATAGCATTTTAAGCTCAGATTTTGATCAAGAGTTCGGTTTTACTGAAACAGAGATGGAACAGATTTTAACAGATTTTGAAGTGGAGCATTCACAGGAAGTTAAAGACTGGTACAACGGCTATATGTTCGGGAAACAGATTAT
>CAIMCT010000066.1 GCA_903839535.1 uncultured Desulfobacteraceae bacterium | reverse complement strand
ATATGAATGTAAATGCCGGCAGAAGGATTTGTCAAAAAAGCCATCCTACCGCTACCATGAGAAACAGGGTGGATTCCATAACTTCCGTCATTGCGCCCGGCATATCCCCGGTAATACAGCCCATGCGGCTTCGATAATATCCGAGAATTGCGGCAAGGGTTAGGGCGAACACCATGTTAACTCTGGATGCCAGCCCACTTGATCAGCAGACAGCAGAAAACTGCCATGAGTCCCATGGCTCCGATGCGGCTGTCTTTCATGATTTCAAGCGCTTTTTCCCGAGACCGATGCCCCAGCATTCCGTCGGCCGCGTTTCCCAGTCCATCCAGATGACAGCCGGTCTCTGTTCCATATCTGAAGCATAATATTCGGGAGTTCATCAAATTGATTGACTCTCTTATGCAAAAGGTAGAAACTGCTAAACCGGCTGAAATGATAATGATGTTGCGGGAAACACTTGACTATGACAGGTGGATATCGGAGTATGATATTCCAAGTCCAGATGACAATCTGATCGCAAACCTGAACGAATTACAGATTGCAGCATCAAAGTACAAAGACATTCCGACATTTCTCAATTACACTGATTCATTCAGAGATCAAACGAGAAACGATAAAGTCGGCGTGTCACTGATGACGATCCATAAATCAAAGGGGCTGGAGTTTCCGGTCGTATTTTGTATCGGGTTTGTGGACGGGGTGATGCCCAATGTCTGTGGAGACATTGAGGAAGAACGAAGAATTGCCTTCGTGGGGATTTCCAGAGCGATGAAACTGCTGTATCTGTCTCATGCGACAATTCGTATGGGCAGACCAGTAAAGCAATCGCCGTTTCTGGATGAAATTTTGGGGCTTAAATAATACACTCTTACAAACATATCGCTTACCTGGCGCTGGAAAATATTCCAGTGCCAGGGCGATAGATTAATTTATTTTTTTGATTTCTAATGAACACTTATCAAAGTATCTGCCTATCCAAACATTAAAGGTATTAAAAAAGGAAACCACCATGAAAAAGACATTGGTAAGTGCTTTCGGTTTTATTATTATGATGTTTGCTGTTCTGATGGTTACAGTGGTTGCATTGGCTGCGCCGGTTCCGGACTCCGGGCAGACGCAATGTTATGATGTCGTGGGTAGTGTCATAACCTGCCCCTCGCCCGGTCAAGCCCTTTATGGCCAAGATGCCAACTACACCATAAATCCAATGTCCTACACCAAGTTGGATGGCAGTGGCAATGTACTGTCCGATTCCGCTACATCGTGGGTTCTGGTGAAGGACAATGTTACCGGCCTGATCTGGGAGGTGAAAACCAACAAGGATGGGGTTAAAAACTATGATGATCCCCATGATGCGGATAACACTTACACCTGGTACGACAGCAACCCTGCTACCAATGGTGGCTATGCGGGTACTCCGGGCAGTGGGACGGATACCGAGGATTTTATCAAAGCATTATATGTCAGGCTTGCTTCCTAATGGCGGCAGGGTTGTCACTGTAATGGCATGGGATAAAGACGGAAAGCAGCTCACAGCGGCGGGGTATGCCTTGCCATTAATCGTTAAAAATCATGGAACAACCAGCATTTTGGGCGCTGATCTTGAGGACATATTCCCTGATGGCATTCCAGTAGCCTATACCTTTTCAGTCGAATCATCGAAAATGTTTATCACCAACGTCAATAACAGCATCGATGGCGCAGTTAGGGTTCCCATTATTTATTCAAACGGGCTAAACAACTTTGTCTCAAACTCCATCGGGGCCAGAAACACCCTTAAGGTTACGGATATGTCCGGTACCATTACCAGCGGTGGTATTGCGATTACCGTTACGGCCTGGGATGCAATCGGTAATGCTATTCCGGAATCCACATCTGCGGAAACCTTGAAGCTTTACAGTCATGGTACAACAAGCATATCTGGTTTATCCCTCCCTGCCCGTTTTCCATCTGGTACGCCAATGACTTATATGTTTACCATCGCATCATCAAAACTGATTGTTTCCAATGTTAAAAACAGCAGTGATGGAACGCTGAACATTCCAACCGTTTATACAGTTGGTGTCAGCAGCTTTGTATCAAACAGCATAGGTTTCCGAAACACTATCTACATTTCTGATTTTTCGGGAACACTGGATGTAGGCGGAGCTGCTATCAACGTCAGAGCATGGGATGTTTCCGGAACAGAAATTCCCGAATCTGAATCTGTCAGTTCTTATAAAATAGCCAATTATGAAACGGTAAGGATAAATGGTGCAGAGCTGGCCAGTCGGTTCTCTTCCGGTTCACCCATGACTTATGAATTTACCGTCGATTCATCAAAAGTCGTGATTACCAATGTCAAGAGCAGCTCGGATGGCAGCATCAATATCCCAACGGTTTACACCAGCGGGATAACCAACTATACGACCAACTACGTCAGTGATCTGAATACCATTCGAATCACAGATATGTCTGCCAGTCTTCCATCAGGTGGAGGCAGTATAACCATTACTGCCAGGGATGTGGACGGAAAGCTGATCCTTGAATCCGGAAGCGCCGTAGCGCTAAAACTTAGTAATCATGGCACAACCACAATCGAAGGGAGTGACCTTAGGAATCGTTTCCCCAGTGCTACTCCCGTCACTTATGAATTTTCCATTGGTTCATCAATTGCGGTCGTCACAAATCTGACGAAAAGTACGGATGGAACAATCAATATTCCTGCCGTATTCACCATTGGACCTTATGGAGGAATATAAAAGATAATAAAGTTCGGGTATGATCGTCGCTTGTGACGAGTACCATATTCGAGGCGCGTATAATGCGTATATTATGCGCACGATCACGGGAGGTGGCGCTAACGATGCAGAAGAGTAAGATCAATATCACAATGGATAAGTACCTTATCGAATACGCTAAGCTTTACGCATCCAAACAAAGAACGACGGTTTCGGAGGTTTTTACTCAATTTATTCTGAATCTGAAACGAGTCCAAGAGGACGACCCAATGGAGATTATCCTTGCTGATCCAGGATTCAGAAACAGTCTGCTGACCACAATGGCGAAGATCCAGTCCGGTGAAACAAGGTGGTCGAGTTACGATGAGGTTTTCAGGTGATTGCCATTTTTAGCGATGACTTTGGCGATTCTCTGAAAAAACACGCGGCCCTGAAAAAAATCGTCCAGAAAAAAGGTGGATATGATTCTTCAGAATCCCATCGGACTCGGTGAACCCTTGAAGGGAATTTTTCGTGGCTATTACAGCGTCCCGGTGAAGAAGAATTTCCTCGTCATTTACCTCTATTGCCTGATTTGCCGGCGAAGATGGGATGTTATCCACATTGATTTCAAAACCATCTATTTATGAACAACTATAGATAGTTAAACAAATTGAATCAATTGCCTTGGGAATCGATAAAGAGATGATTGAGTTAACAAAATTGAGAAGAACTAAACAAGCCCTTATGCAGGACCTCCTCACCGGTCGGGTTCGTGTGCCTGAAAAACTGCTGGAGGCTGCACCATGACCCTTGACATTGATTCTCTCCGGGAAGGCTGGGATTTTGAAGCCAAGCTGGCCATTGGCAGGATGGCAAAGGACAATTGCCCAAATCGCTGTGGGAGACATATAGTGCCATGGCCAACACCCACGGCGGGATTGTGATGCTGGGGGTAGAGGAAAAAAGTGATGGTCGCCTGCTTGTCCATGGTCTCGCTGCGGTGGATAAAGTTGAACGCGATCTGTGGAACTGCTTGAACAATACCGAGAAGGTGAGCTGTGATCTCCTGGGCCGCGAGGCCGTGGAACGGCATGATATCGAAGGGAAAACCGTTCTGGTATTACGCATCCCCATGAGCCTGGGGCGATAACGGCCGGCCGGCGGAAAGGATTCGCGTCCGGCAACAGTTCTGCCAAAAGGGTATTTGCCCCAGAAATTCTGAGCGGCATAGGATGCCAGATACGGATGCTGCAATGCTCCCCGTTCGCGATAGCGATGCAGAAAACCATAAATCCACAGAAGCAGATCTTTTTCCTGAATTCTTTCCAGCAGGGGATCAATACCGGGAAGCTTTTCCCTCAGCATTCGGGCCGTATCCGTCACCTTGATCTCATCCCAGCCCAGACAGGAACTGCCGCTTAGCTCCATGGTCCTGCCATGGGTTTGCATCACCCCGAATTCGCTGGTGGCCTCCCGGGTCAGCCGGACGGCGATGGTATCCTGAAGGGTTTTGGGCGGCGCATATCCGGCGGGACTGTTTCGGAATTTCAGATAGGGAGGATACTGCTGCAGGTCCGGAGGCAAAAGTGTTCCCAGAGCCTTGATCGGTCCGGGAAATCCTGGCCGTTCCTGGGACCAGTGTGATAGCATCCGGGCACCGGTTTGCGCCAGGGGCAACCCCTGCCTACCGGCGGCATCGATGACATGCTGCAGGGCGGTCCTAAACGTGAAATGGTAGGTCCTGGCTGTAAAAAACCCGGCCCGGTGAGAAGCGTCCTGAACACTGTCCGTAAACGCCAGCAGCTTGGGAGCGTTGTTTAGGACTGAGCCGAACATTTCATCGATGGCCACGCTGGAAAGGGTCGCGGACTGGCTGCCTATAAAAAACAGACCCGTCTGGGATTGACAGGTGGGGCAGCACGGGTCGCCAATAACCTTGTTCTTGGGGTTGACGCGGGTCCTGGCAATAACCCGGACCTGCATTCTTTTGGGACTGTCGGTCAGCGGGCAGGGGCCATCTCCTTTTCGCAGCACCAGGCTGTCGGGACAGAGAAAATCTCGGTTGTCCTTCAAACTTAATTGTACCGGCAGTCTTTCTTTTTCCGGTCGGTCTGACCCTTTCCACGGACTGATAACCACAAGATGCTTGTTCTTTTCCCCGTTTTCACCAAACCAGGCCCGGTAAATGGCTGCCGGGTCATCCAGAAGCTGCATGCCATCCACGCCTTGATTTTGAAGCTCACTTTCCTTGGTGGGATCATCAATGGCAATCCAGCCGGACTCGCCGCATTCACTGCAATGAAAGGCCGGCAGCAACCGCGCCCCATGGATCGGCTCATCCAGCCAAGCAAAACAGGGAGAATCCGAAACCACTCGTCCCAGGCGCCGGAGTTCCCGAATCCAGAGCTGTACCTGAGTTGGTGCCAATGGAAACGGCCGAGGGATATCCTGACCGCTGCGAATCTCCCAGGCATGGCTCACCAATGCAATGAAAGACGATGCCAGCCGGTGACGGACATCGTATTTGGCAAATATTCCAAAGGAAGTATCCAGATTGGCCAGTTGATCCAGCAGGTCGTTCCATGGCAGCGGGTCTTGACGGCTCTTTTCCGCTCTGGAAAAAATGTCCAGCAGTATCTTGAACAAGTGGGTTTGTTTCAACCATTTGCCAAGCGCAATGCGCCAGGCCGCTTCATCTGCTTCCTGGTCGGCATTTCCATCATTTCGACCGGGTACCGGGCCTCCCCAAAGCCGGGCCTGGCGTCCGGCATAGGCCAGGGCATCCTCGTCTTCTTGCGGCTCGCATTCCGCAGGATCCGGAAAATCAATATCCGTCAATTCTGATGCCACTATTTCTTCCACCTTTAGGCGGTCTTCGTCGATGACCGCCTCCGGAGGGATGTCTTCCTCAAACAGGGTGCTGCTGAATCGCGCAAGCCGGTCCCGGCCGGTCTCTCCCGCGTCTTTGGCAGCAGCATCATCACTGCCAGTATCCCGCTCATCCAGGGTGGCGCTGGTGCCTACCACACATAACTCCCCTTTGGAGATGTCCAGTCGTTCCTTCAGGCGGCGGATCAAACAGGCTACGTCCGCGCCCTGGGCGCCGTCATAGGTGTGCAGTTCATCCAAGACCAGATACTTCAGCACTTCGTGCGGATTGAAACGCCACAATTCTTTGTCCTGGGGCCGCATCAGAAGGAAATCGAGCATCTTGTAATTGGTCAGCAGGATATCCGGCGGGTTTTCCAGCAGTCGGGCATGATCGGAAATGCCATGAAAACTGCCGTTGGTTTTTCCCATTTCCGTTGTTCCGGAATCCCTGCTTTCTCCCGGAGCCGCCGGATCATAACGGCCGGTGTAAGTTCCCACACGGATTCCCGCATCATTCAGGGCGGGGTTTTCCAGGATGATTCTGGCGAACCGTTTTTCCTGGTCCGCGGCCAGGGCGTTCATGGGGTACAGAATGATGGCCTTGATCCCTTTCTGGCCATGGACCCGCAGGCAGTGATCCAGAATGGGAAACAGAAAACATTCGGTTTTGCCGGAGCCGGTTCCGGTGGTGATAATGGTGGATTGGGGTTTTTTATCCTTGCTGGAAAGCCGCTTCCAGGCATTGAACTGGTGGAGAAACGGATGAAAGGGGATGTGAATATCAAGTGGGATCGCCATTCCTTCCGGCACCGGACGAAATGGGCGTCTTAATTGAATCCATGGCCCTTTAAAAAGACCTGTGTCCGGATCCTCGATAAACCGGGTAAAAGCGTTTTCCGTTTCCCGATCCCAGAAGGAAAAGGTGGACTGCAGGTAAAACAGCACCTGTTTTTTAATGTTTTCGGCAATGTGAGCTGGTAGCATGTTGACTTCCGTATTCTATAAAAAACTCCTTGACTCAACACACTGATGGGTGCATGTTGTGTGTGAAAGAAGGTGTGAAATGAAATCCCAAAAAACGCCCCAGATCAAAACCGTCCGTCGCAGTATCGCGATACCTCTTCAACTGGTAGAGGAAATTCATCGAATGGCGCCGCCGGAGATGGAAGGCAATTTCAACCGCTTGGTTGTCACGGCCTTACGAGAATACAGTGCCAGAAGGCAAAAAACATTTTTTGAAAAAGAAATGGCCTTAATGGCAATCGATCCCGGTATCCGTTGCGTACTGGACGATATATCATCGGAATTTATCCATGCGGATTATGACGGCCTAAGTGATGATTAAACGCGGCCATATCTACTTTGTCAATCTGAATCCGACTCATGGCCGCGAACAGACCGGGTACCGTCCCGTTCTGGTTGTCTCAAGCGATGCGATCAACCGTCAACCTCTTGTTGTTACCGTCGTGGTGGGTACGGATGCACGCAATGTGCAACGGGATTACCCCACCAACGTGCGTGTGACTGCCGATGAAACCGGTCTCCCTCTGGATACTGTTTTTCTGTGTTTTCAGATACGATCTCTCGATCATTCCCGGTTTATGAACCCGTCTACCCAACAGTCCGATCTTGCAGGGAAAATGCCCGACCATCGCATGGCGGATGTGGATAAGGCGCTACGAATGACGCTGATGATATAGGAACCTTTTGCAAAAGATCATTTAGTCATTTATGCAGATATGAACACCCTGATCTTATTGCGTTTTCTGAATCTTGGTATCATCGGCATTTCAGTTTTTCAGAGTTTTACGAGAGGTTCATTGGTTTAGTATGTCGCTCATGTTCAGTGATCTGCACATAATCCCGGTTTGAGAACACGGCAAAGAAAACCTCTTCCACAAAGCGGCAGAACGGTTCGATCTCCCCGAACTGATAGACTCGCTTGGCTGCGTCAACCCCCCGGTCTCGTATGACGGGATTCGGCAGCATCATCCGCCGTACCCGCTCAACAAACATTCCCTGCATCACCAGATTGGGCACTTTGAGACGCAATTTTCCCTGTTCCGTCTCTCCGGACAGGGTCAGCACGCCGAAATAGTAAAGAAAGGAAGCGATGGATATCCGACTTTGGAGTAATCCGAAAGCATAGCCTGCAGACCAAAACGCTTCTGCAGTCTTGAAAAATGATAACCTGTGCCCCTTTTTCGTTCAGGTACAAGGATCATATCGGTTCCGCCCGGCAAACCGGCAATGTACGCCAGTTTGAAGTCGTCCCAGGCCATGTTGGCATCCAGCATCTCTTCCGGATACGCAGATCTCTTTTGAAACTGCTTGAAAAAATACAAACAAAGCATGGGATTGTAGAGGAATGTCAGATCTGCATGGAATGAAAGTTATTCCCATTATAATAAATGCGCATCACTTCGATGGCTTCATCGGCCTTCTTGTTATCCATCCCACACGCATTAGCGATTTCCTCCTCCCTGAACCCGCATAAATCCGCAAATTCCGGTTCAAAGAATATTTCTTCGGCAATGTTGTAACCCCTTTGAAGGGACTGGTCATAATTCACCAAATTGAGTTAGAGATATAGGATAGCTCAGTTTTTATTTTTTCTACAGATTGATTTACTGTAGTCTTTATCCTATCAATCCGCCTTGAGTCTCCGGCATTTAAGAGAAACACAGGTTTAGATAAAGCAGTTGATATTCGTCCAGTGCCGAGAAAATCATCCAGTAACAGAATATGGTTATCTGCATTATCAGTTGTGAAATGTGTGATGTTTCGTCTAACAATATCTCTGGCTTTTTCGATAAATACTTTAGTCTGCTGGTTTGGTTCGTTACGGGCACCCTTGGTGGTTTTCCACCCGCAATGAGTTATGATAATTAACTGTATCTTTGGGCGATGCTCTTTAGAAGGCATATTTCTACTGAAATCGCTAGCTGGATTTGATAATACATCTATTAATAAAGATAACGAATTAATTGATTGCTGATCTGTACGTACTGGTACGATCAGTGCGTCTGTGGCATGCCATGCCAAATGAGTGGCTCCTGAGAAAAACGGTGAAGTATCTATAAGGCATTTATTAAGATCAGCTTCTTTCATCTCACGTGTAATTTCTTTTCGTAAGGAATAGAGCATAGAATCAATTGCCATAGTCTGCTGAGATCCACTTAAGGATTTAGCCTGATTGAGTGATGTTGTCATTTGGGAAGGAAGGAGATAAAGATCACTTGAAGAAGCAACATAGAATGAGTTCTTGTTACTGAAATACTGATTAGTAGCAGAAATATCCTTGGCAACTCTAGATGCTCTGCCCAACCCTGGCACTAAATAAGGTAAAATAAGGTCTCTAACTGTTGTTGTATTGTTCAAGAAAAAATTAGGGTCATAAAAGTATGACAAATTACCTTGAGGACATGTATCAACAACCAATAGGTCATCTGTCATATAAGATAAATTGAAAGCCAGCGTTGTCTTACCAATTCCACCGCGCAAGTTGCCAATAGTGTATCTTTTGAACTTTGGAATTGGTAATGGAGTAGCTACGTTGTTTGCTATCTCACAATGCCTGTCGGTGATATTAATTATTCTGCTGCTCATGATTAATCTCCTTTTATCATTTAGTTGCACCAATAATATAATAAATAGGAAAACAAGTCAAATGAAATGTTCATAATTTTTCTATTTACTTGTTATTGTGCTTCCATGATTTGGATTGTGTCTTGAAATTGAACTGGTGGAGGAACGGATGGAAGGGAATGTGAATATCCAGCGGGATCGCCATCCCCTCCGGCGCCGGACGAAATGGATGTCTTAATTGAATCCATGGCCCTTTAAAAAGACCGGATTCCGGATCATCTATAAACCGGGTAAAAGCATTTTCCGTTTCCCGATCCCGGAAGGAAAAAGTGGACTGCAGGTAAAACAGCACCTGTTTTTTTATGTTTTCGGCAATGTGAGCAGGTAGCAATTTGATTTCCGTTTGGGCTATTTTTTGTGAACGCCCTGATCTGATGGCGTTTTCTGAACCTTGGTATCATTGGCATTGCAGTTTTCAGAGCTTTACGAGAGGTTCATTGGTTTTGTATGTCGCCCATATCCAGAAAACATACCCGCTCAAATCCCAGTGCTGCAACCACAAAAGACTTCAGATGTAGCCCGGGGTATTTCCTGGCCAGACGATTGCCGTAATCCAGAACCTGTTTCTTTGCATCGTTCAGGGTCTGTTTTACCAACGGCAAATCATGGATGTCCTGTTGAGACATGGTCCGCAACTGTTCTCCTGTCATATTCAGCGTTTTCAGGGATAGCAATTTGAACTCTATCAGAACGTCAAATATTTTATAATGGCGTTTATCTGGACGGATAATCATGGTCAGATCCGCATAGCGCCGTTCAATCGCCGGTTCTGAATCCATAATATACAGAATATCGTTGTAAAGCAGGGTCAAAAAGCAGGTCTTGATCGTCAGTTCATTGACTTGTGCATAGTCCCGGTTTGAGAACACGGCAAAGTAAACCTCTTCCACAAAGCGGCAGACCGGTTCGATCTCCCCGAACTGATAGACCCGCTTGGCCGCGTCAACCCCCCTGTCCCTTATTACAGGATTAGGCAGCATCATCCGCCGTACCCGCTCCACAAACATTCCCTGCATCACCAGATTGGGTACTTTGAGACACAATTCTCCCTGTTCCGTTTCACCGGACAGGGTCAGCACGCCAAAATAGTACAGAAAGGACGCGATGAATATCCGGTCTTTGGAGTAATCCGAAAGCATATCCTGCAGACCAAAACGCTTCTGAAGTCTCGAAACGGTAATCTGAGACCCTTTTTCATTCAGGTCAAGTATCATATCGGTTCCGCCTGGCAAACCGGCAATGTACTCCAGTTTAGAGTCGTCCGAGGCCAGGTTGGCATCCAGCATTTCTTCCGGATACGCACATCGCTTTTGAAACTGCTTGAAAAAATACAAACAAAGCGTCGGATTGTAGAGGAAATCGGTACTACGGGGAATGAAATTATAACCATTGTAGCAACTGCGCATCACACCAAGGGCTTCATCGGCCTTATTGTTTTCCATCCCGCACAATTTAGCGATTTCACGCAGGGTTTCAGCGACTTCCTCCTCACTGAACCCGCATAAATCCGCAAATTCCGGTTCAAGGAATATGTCTTCGGCGATGTTGTAACCGCTGGTAATATCGCTCATGACCACCGGCGACACCCCGGTGATGAAGACCCGATCGAAACCCGCTCCGGAAGTGGATGCTTTGACCACCTTGAATAGCGTGCGCAGCAACCCTTCATCGTGGACCAGGGCTTCGTATCGGCCCCGGGAATCCGCAACCGGCAGCATCATGATCGTATT
>CAIMCT010000065.1 GCA_903839535.1 uncultured Desulfobacteraceae bacterium | reverse complement strand
GAACTGGCATAATCTGCGCTTTTCATAAACTCCCTCTCCCAGCGGGGGAGGGTTGGGGTGGGGGATCAAAAACGTAAA
This sequence comes from uncultured Desulfobacteraceae bacterium, assembly GCA_903839535.1. Classification (GTDB taxonomy): domain Bacteria; phylum Desulfobacterota; class Desulfobacteria; order Desulfobacterales; family Desulfatirhabdiaceae; genus RAAP-1. Next base: position 2,461 of record CAIMCT010000065.1, on the reverse strand, counting down.
ATTATGCCAGTTCGCAGTATAACAAAAAACGAAGTGGATGCCGGTGTGGTTTATGCAACGGATGCCGCTGTACAGGCCAACAAGATTAAAATTGTAGCGACAGCGCCTTCTGGAAGCCACAAACCCGTAGTCTATCCGGTAGCAATGGTGAAAGTCTCGAAAAATGAGGTTCTGGCAAAGGTTTTATCACGATGCTGAAAGCGGATGATGGAATGAATATACTGAAGAAATACGGGTTTGAAAGCGTCCAATAGGCATATCTCTCATGGAAAGCTCAACCTTGTTTTCACTGCTGCTTTCTCTTCAGGTGTCGGTTTTGGCTACGGTTCTGATGGCTTTGTTCGGCATTCCCATTTCGTATCTTCTGGCCAGAAGAGAATTCAGGGGCATGGAAGTCATTGATATGCTCTTGATGTGGGATCGGATATAGGAGAAGACTTACCCGACACCGGTCAGAAAAAGAACGTCAAATTCATTGCTCGCAAGCTTAGCGGCCATGTCATGCGCCAGATATGCTTCGGGATACACAACACCCCTGGAGCAATTCCTGGAGCTGATCCTTGACCTTGCTTCCTGAGAAACCGCTGTCCTGAGATTACAGCGAATAGATGCTGGAATTTGTCTTGTACGGGTTTATTGCTGATATCCGGAATCACTGCGCCCCCACAACAAATCGGACTCAAAAGCGGGAAAGACCAGAACATCCTGATGGCTGATAGAAATTGCCTCCAGGAGTCGGAAACTCAACACGGCTGCATGAATTGTGTTATTGGCGGTCAGGAAGTTCGGCTTCTCGCAGAATTTTAAACAACACCTGACGCAGCTTATTTCTGGTAGCCGGCTGAATTTGATCAAGTTCAGGACACTACTCTGACTTTCTGTTAAAGAAGGAATCAAAGTCTTCGTAAGAAGATATACTGCGAACTGGCATAATCTGCGCTTTTCATAAACTCCCTCTCCCAGCGGGGGAGGGGTGGGGGATCAAAAACGTAAAATTATGCCGGTTCGCAGTATACATCTTCAGGCTGATGAATCGTTCCCGAATAACCCCGACCGCAAAATCGGCGATGAATTTATATCGACGGCAAATCGCAATCCACAAAAGATATCCTTGCTCCTGGGAGCTGCCATGAACAAGCAAATCAATCTCACGGGAGCAAGTGTTTTCAGCCAGGCGAGATCTCCCGACAGACACGTTTTAACGTGTTCAGCATTCTGGCCTGCAACAGATTGTCGGAGAGAACCTTATCCCGAACGGTATTCCAGTCGCCCTGATCCAGAAATAGCACGGCCAGTTCCACCAATTCCAGGTGAAAAAGATTTCCTGTTGTAAATGGCATGCTGTGTCTTTCGGGCTTCATTCCTGGTTTTGATTCCTTTTTGCGTGATCAACTGCAACGCTGAGTTTAACGTTATTCCGCCGCGACTTCCCGGTGAATTGAAAAGTACAGTTTATGCTTCGCGTACAGTATATGTCGTAATGGATTTTGTTGGACAACAGAAAAAAGAAAAGGCCCGATTTCTCAGGCCTTTATGAACAGTATCGGATGACACTGGATTGTGCGGTGGTGGCGATGCAGGGATTTGAACCCCGGACACTGCGGATATGAGCCGCATGCTCTGACCAACTGAGCTACATCGCCAATTGACAGCTTCCGAAAAAACATCAAAGAATCAATTGCTCTCTCTGAAAACCATCATAAACTCGCACTATGTAGCAACTTGTTGGTTGTTCGTCAAGTTAAAAAACAGATTATTTCGCAACAGAGGCTTTGACTTCCAATGTAAATTCTTCCAGATTGTCTGGAAGACTTGAAAAAACGATCATAAAGGAAATGACATCGCCGGGTGCGAGCTTAAGGTTGGTGCCATTATCTCCGGACCGGTTCTGAAGTCGTTCCTGGATGGTTGCCGGATCGGCGCTGGCCAGATCAATATCCGAAAGAATATTTCCGCAGAATACGGTTTCTTCTTTTGCTACGGCCTTATCCTTGGTGTAGAGCTTTCCTACTACCTGAATGGACCCGCGGGCAGCGGGATATTCATTCTTGACCTTTCCCGTTATAATGAAAAATTTTCCGATCTTGGAATTATCTACAAACTTGCTACTGATATCAAATGGTTTAATTTTGAAGTTTCCAGGGTCTTGAACTTTGGAAGGAGCTGGCTTACTGATAAATGGAATGGGAATTCCCATCGAGTTTAGCAGGATATACCCTCCATAACCCAATCCTGCTATCACAGCCAGGATGAGTGCGGCAATTATCAGTGGGCTGATTCCTTTTTTGGGCGTAGTCGGAGCTTCTTCAGGTTCTTCTTCTGTAACTGTATCAGTTGAAAAAGGTTTTTCTTCAGCAACCACTTCGGTTTTTTTGATTACGGGTTCTTTCTGATGCAAAGTAGCAGAAGGGGGTTCAGGAATTTCGATAGCAGGAGAAAAAGATTCCTTAACTTCCAGCAG
>CAIMCT010000064.1 GCA_903839535.1 uncultured Desulfobacteraceae bacterium | reverse complement strand
GGTAAAAGTATATAGTCGTAGCAATGACCAAACGATTGAGTTGATCGCAAACGAATTAAATATCAACGTAACTACATTGAAAGATTGGATGAAACAAAGTAAAAAGGCCAGCAATAATGCTGCATCACCGACATCAACACGCCCTATGGATTGGCGTCCTGAAGAACGACTTGCCGCATTACAGCAAATTTATGGATTGCTTGGTGAAGATTTAAACGCTTGGTGTCGAGAACGTGGTGTTTTTGCTCATCAACTGGAGCAATGGAAATCGAATTTTTGTAGTCATGTTGAGGTAGGAGGGCAGCGTGAAGAAGTAAGCGCTTTACGTGCCTTAAAAGTAGAATATCAAAATCTTGAGCGGGAATTATTACGTAAAGACAAAGCCTTAGCAGAAGCCGCAGCGCTGTTGGTACTGCAAAAAAAGTTCCGAGCGCTCTTGGGGGGAGAGGTCGAATGACTTGCCACGAAGAGCGCAAACAAGTGATTACCTTACTCAAAGACACGATTAAAGCGGGTGCACGTCAAGTGAAAGCCTGTGAGGTATTAGGTTTAAGTGAACGAACCTTGCAACGCTGGCAAACAGATCAAACTGTGCGCTGCGATCAACGCCCCTTACGCAACTATCAACCGCCACACAAGCTAACAGAAATCGAGCGTGCGCAAGTATTAACCATTGCTAATTCCGATGAGTTTGGTCACCTTCCACCGAGTCAGATTGTGCCTCGACTAGCCGACCAAGGCCGTTATATTGCCTCTGAGTCAACGTTCTATCGTATCTTACATGCGGAAAAACAGGTGAACCATCGTCGTAACGAACGACCCGCTCAAGCACGCACTAAACCACGTGCAGTATGTGCCACAGCGCCTAACCAGCTGTACAGTTGGGATATTACCTATCTGCCATCACTTATTCGTGGACAGTTTTTTTATCTCTATTTATTTGTTGATATTTTTAGTCGAAAGATTGTTGGTTGGCAGGCCTATGAAGAGGAAAGCAGTGCCTTAGCGAGTGAGTTATTACGAGATCTTTGTCGTCGTGAAGGTGTGCAATCAAAACAGCTGATTTTACATTCTGATAATGGCAGTCCCATGAAAGGATCATCCATGCTAGCAACCATGCAACAGCTTGGTGTCATGCCCTCCTTTAGTCGGCCATCAGTTAGCAACGACAACCCCTACTCAGAATCATTGTTTAAGACCTTGAAATATCGACCTCAATACCCATTAAAGCCTTTCGCTGATGTCATAGAAGCACGTCAGTGGATCTCAGGATTAGTAGAGTGGTACAACCATGAACATCGTCACAGCGCTATTAGCTTTGTCACACCCGTACAACGACATGAAGGCTTAGACGAACAGCTTCTAAATAATCGCAAAGTCGTCTACGAGGCTGCTTATGCGAAAAATCCAGAACGCTGGAGTGGAAACACTCGGAATTGGCAAAGAATCGAAAAGGTTCACCTTAATCCAGATAAAGCCAAAGAAGGTGATGTCCAAGATATAGATAGCCAGGCAAGAAAAGTAGCATAAGTTTTAACCGTCGAGGCGACAACTACATTGACAATTTCCGGTTTTGTCGGGGGTCGGTAGAGAGGGCGTCCTGCCCTCCTACCGACGCGCGGCATCCATGCCGCGCCCCTTCGGGCTAATCCCAACAAAACCTGCGGTGCTCGGCGCGGCAAACGAGAGTAAAGCGACGTTATTGCGTGCAATTAGAAATAGTTGAGAAGTTGATGTGAGAAACAATATATTTATATTGAATATCTTTCTCGCCATTGTTACTCTAGTCAATACTCTGTAAATCCACATCTTCATTATGAAATATAACGCTATCACTCTACTAGATAAGCTTGATCAACTACAGAGTGTTTTTGTTTACTCAACGAAACTAGCGGAAGCATTAAGCGTTACGAGGCGAACGTTGCTCAACTGGCGACAAAAGCCTGAATCAATTTCTGCCAAATATCGACTGGATATTGATGTCTTATATTGTCAACATTTTCTAATTCCTGAATGGGATGTGCCTAAACAAACATTTACCCCCGTTTTATTGCCAGATACCCTGCCGCACAACGAAGCACTGTTCTTACCTTTTTTACGGCGCTTGAGTTATGG
>CAIMCT010000063.1 GCA_903839535.1 uncultured Desulfobacteraceae bacterium | reverse complement strand
CCTCGATCCCCCTTTTCCAAAGGGGGAAGTATCATTTTCATATATGGGGTGATTGAATTTAAGAAATATACAATATACTTTTAAACCAAAAAGAATTAACATGGCCTGTCTATCCTGTCTATCCATGTTAATTCTTTTATTATTCATTGAAGGAACAAATATGCATAAACTCCTGACCGACCAACCCGGCGCAACCATGGTACTGCTGGGAAATGAAGCCATTACCAGGGGAGCCATCGAGGCAGGCGTTGCGGTCGCCACCACCTACCCCGGCACACCATCCTCTGAAATATCCTTGAATTTTTTTCAGATATCCCAGGAATCGAGCCTGTATTTCGAATACAGCACCAATGAAAAAGTCGCCCTTGAAGTAGCTGCCGCAACGGCCAATTCCGGGGTTCGCAGTATGTGCGTGATGAAACACGTTGGGCTGAATGTGGCGGCGGATGCCCTGATGACCCTTGCTTATGTCGGGGTCAAGGGCGGCCTGGTCATTATTACCGCCGATGATCCATTTATGTTCTCCAGCCAGAACGAGCAGGACAACCGGTATTATGGAAAGCTTTCCGGACTTCCGATTTTGGAGCCGTCCTCGGTTGAAGAAGCAAAAAACATGATCCCCTACGCCTTTGAACTTTCCGAGAGCTTGCAGGAACCGGTGATTTTCCGGACTACGACCCGAATCAATCACTCAACTGCGCCGGTCACACTGGGAGCCATCCGGGACCGTGTCTGCAAAGGGGACTTTACAAAAGATCCATTCAATTATGTCACGGTTCCGGCTGTTTCCAGAAAGCTTCACGTCAAGCTTCTGGCTAATCTGGACAAGGCTGCGGAACTCTCCGAAACCTCCCCCTATAATTTTGTTTCCGGAAGCGGTGTCTGGGGAATTGTATGTAACGGTGTCAGCTTTGCGTACCTTTGCGATGCTCTTCGGGACCTGGGCATACAGGACAAGGTCAAACTCCTTCGCATTGGTTTTTCACATCCCATGCCTTCAAAATTGATCAAGGGGTTTTTAGGGTCCTGCGAAAAAGTACTCGTGGTCGAAGAAGGCGAGCCTTATATGGAAGAAGCTGTCAAAGCCTTTGCCCAGGAGGCTGGACTGACCCTTCCCATCAACGGAAAAAGCCAGCAGGATGCTGGCTCTACATTTGGCAAGGATCTTTTTTGGAGACCGGGCTTTTCCAGGCTCTATGAATTCAATCCGCGGTTGGTGCGCCAGGTGGTGGCCGCCTACTTCGGAGTTCCCTGCAAGGTCGAGCCGATGGTGGATCTATCGAATGTCCCCGAAATTCCCCAGCGCCCGCCCAATCTTTGCGCCGGATGTTCTCACCGAGCCACTTTCTATGAAGTCAAGAAAGCAGCGGAGGGACTATCAACCATTTATCCAACGGACATCGGCTGTTATACGCTGGGGTTTTTACCGCCGCTATCAATGGGTGATTTTCTGATATGCATGGGATCTTCCGCCGGCACATCCTGCGGGTTTTCCAAAGTCACGGACAAAAAAGTGGTTTCTTTTATCGGAGACTCCACATTTTTCCATTCCGGAATTCCAGGCTTGGTGAATGCGGTTTTCAACAACCACAATTTCACCCTCGTGATCCTGGACAACGGCATCACCGCCATGACCGGCCACCAGCCTAACCCCGGTGTGGATATGGGACTGATGAACCTCCAGGGGTATGGACAGATCTCTATCGAGGCAGTTGTCCGTGCTCTGGGCGTTCCCCACATAGCCATCATTCAGCCCTACAAGGTTAAAAAGAGCATCGAAACCCTTCGCGAAGCCTTCAATTTCAAAGGGGTATCGGTTGTGATCGCACAGGAAATGTGTACCCTGTACGCCAAAGGGTTTAAAAAAACCAAATCCCGATCTTATTACATCAGCGATAAGTGCCAGAATCACCGGGACTGTATCAGTCAACTGGCCTGCCCGGCCTTTTTTCTGGATGCGGAAAAAGTAAAGATTGATCCGGTTATGTGCTCCGGATGTGCGGTATGCGCCCAGGTCTGCCCTGAAAACGCAATATTGCCCATAAAGGCGTAAGGGTGTTTATATAACTTTCAGTCAGCAGGATGCTGGCTCTACAGATGTCAAGCTGTAAAGGAAAGACTAAATATGTCAGAAATAACGCGATTGATTATCGTGGCGGTCGGAGGGCAGGGGAATCTGTTGTCTTCAAGTGTGCTGGGAGAAGCAGCCCTTCTGGCCGGAATCCCCCTTCGCATGAGCGAAATTCACGGAATGGCGCAGCGTGGCGGCGTGGTGGAATCCGCGCTGGTGTTTGGAAACGCCCAGAGTACCATCATCTCTGATGGAGAGGCTGATGTGCTGCTTGGGTTTGAGCCTTCCGAAACCCTGCGCGCCCTGAACAAATGCAATGCCCGAACCGTCGTCATCACCAACTTGTCCCCGCTTCCTCCCTTTACCGTGGCCATTGGCAAAGGTGTATATCCGGATATTGCGGAGCTTCAACAAATTATCCGCGCCAAAACAGCCCGATTGATTGCGCTGAATGCCGTGGATCTGGCGAAAACCGCAGGAAACGTTCTGTCGGTGAACATGGTTCTGTTGGGTGCGTTGATCCAGACCGGAATCCTGCCGGTTACGGCCGATCATGTCAAACAGGCGATTCGAACCAAAACCAAGGCGGCATTTGTCGATATCAACACGCGCGCCTTTGATCTGGGTTTTGAAACCGCCTCACGGCAATAACGATGTAGCAGGCCATCAAGCAAACTAAACGGGTAAATTGTTATTATTCAAATCATACAGCCAGCAGGATGCTGGCTCTACATCTCAATTTAAGGAGGAAGGATATGCCCTGGAATGATACATTCGAATGCATGCCAGTCGTTGATCTTCAGAAATTTCAACTGGAAAAGTTGAAAGAAACTGTGGCTTATGCTTATGAAAGAGTTCCCTTTTACCGCCGGAAGCTGGAAGAACTGAAGGTCAAACCGGGCGATATTCAGTGCTTGGAAGATGTCGCCAAACTTCCCTTTACCGTGAAAAATGATCTTAGGGACAATTATCCATTTGGACTCTGCGCCGTTCCCTTGAAGGAAGTGGTGCGGGTTCATGCCTCCTCCGGAACCACGGGAAAACCCATCACCGGTCCCTATACCGCCGATGATCTGGAACAATGGACTGAATGTATGGCCAGAAGCCTTTGGTCAGCCGGCATAAGGCCAGACGATATCGCCCAGAATGCTTATGGACACGGACTTTTCACCGGCGGCCTTGGTTTTCACCAGGGTGCAACTCGTTTAGGCTGTACAGTCGTTCCCACAAGTTCGGGTCTGACCGAACGCCAGATCATGTTGATGAAGGATTTCGGATCCACTGCCCTGTTATCCACCCCATCTTACGCCTTGACCATCGCAGAAAGGGCTGAGGAGCTGAAAGTCAACATCAGGGATCTGCCGCTGCGGATTGGTGTTTTTGGGGCTGAACCATGGACTATCGCCATGCGCGAGGAAATTGAACGCCGCATGGGAATTCGGGCCATGGAAGCCTACGGCCTTACCGAACTTTGCGGGCCAGGCATTGCGTTTGACTGCGAAGCTCAGGATGGTCTGCACATCAATGAAGATCATTTTCTGGCCGAAATCGTTGATCCAGGCACCTTCGAGCCGCTTCCACTCGGCGAAAAAGGGGAATTGATTTTTACATCTCTTCAGCGCCGGGCCATGCCCATGCTGCGATACCGGACCAAGGACATTACCCGCTTTCGCCGTGAGACCTGCGCCTGTGGCAGAACACTGCTCAAGATGGATAAGCTTTCCGGAAGAACCGATGATATGCTGATCATCAGCGGCGTCAACGTATTCCCTTCCCAGATTGAAGCGCTGCTTCTGGAAATTCCCGAAGTAGAACCCCAATACCGCCTGCTGGTCCGTAAAAAAGGATATTTAGATCATCTGGTTGTCCAGGTCGAAGGAAAAAAAGAAATCTATGAAGCGGGCGCAGAAAAGCGGCTTGAAATCGAAGCCAAAGTCTCTGGCCACATCAAGGGGATGATGGGTGTCGGTGTTGAAGTCAACATCGTCGAACCCAAGTTTATCACCCGAAGCGAAGGAAAAGCCCTCCGGGTGGTGGATGAAAGACCCAAGCACCTGCGTTAAATGTTTCCGGCGGATCGGAAGATAGCCAGTGCGGGATGATCTCTGGTCCCGCATAGGGGCGAGTTTTAAACCCCCACCCCCTAACCCCCTCCCGCAAGGGGAGGGGGGACTTTCACTCCCTTAATCCCTTTCCGCAAGGGG
>CAIMCT010000062.1 GCA_903839535.1 uncultured Desulfobacteraceae bacterium | reverse complement strand
TATTTCCCCCTTTGGAAAAGGGGGATCGAGGGGGATTTTTCAGGTGGATAGCCTCCTAAAGCCCCCCTGGTCCCCTTTTTCAAAGGGGGGGAATCCTTTCGATTTTAGTATTTTAGATTAGCGGGCACAAGAGCGTTCGATGAAATTTAAGAATGATACAAAGATACTTCTTAACTTCCTTTTGAATTTCGCACACACATAAAGGTTTATGCAGAAGCATTTTGACGATCTTCAGACGGCTGAGATCTGAAATGTCTCCGGTTATTGCCGCCTGAATAATCGTTTTGATCACAAAGTTCTTGTTCTGATTTTTGACAACCGCCAGGATCATTTCCTTGGGGGAGGGCGTTTTTTAATTTGACCAATGAACGAAGATACCATAGGATCATTCACTTAAATGCTGACTCTATGGCAAAATATTATGCATGTTCGCAGTATATATGATCAGTAGGAAATAACGATGGAAACCGCAATCAAGAAAACATACATATTACATTCGCTGTTCAAAAGACAGCAACAGGACATCTACCCATGATAAATTTCATCCACGCTGCTGACTCTCACATTGACAGCCCGCTTAAAGGCCTTGAGGCGCATGACGGGGCACCCGTTGATATCCTGCGCGGTGCAACAAGACGGGCCTTCGAGAACCTGATCCAATTAGCAATAGATGAGAACATTGATTTTCTGATCATTGCGGGTGACATCTATGACGGAGATTGGAAGGACTACAGCACCGGTCTATTTTTTAGGGGGCAGATGGTTCGTTTGCGCGATAGAGGCATTCCGGTTTATCTGATTGCGGGCAACCATGACGCAGCATCGGTAATTTCAAAGAAACTTAGCCTGCCGGAGAATGTACATGTCTTCTCCACCCGGATGACGGAGTCGATAGAAGTAGCCGGACATCCAGTGGTCATTCACGGTCGCGGGTTTCCAAGCCGGGCTGTACCAGAAAATCTGGTGCTGGACTATCCCGCCGCCGTGCCAAACAAGTTCAACATAGGGCTACTTCACACCAGCCTGACCGGCCGCCCTGGTCACGATACATACGCCCCATGCTCGGAAGCGGATCTGCGTCAGAAAGGCTATGACTACTGGGCGCTTGGCCACATTCACCAACCGGAGGTGATCAGCCATAACCCATGGATCGTGTTCGCGGGGAACAGTCAGGGACGGGATGTCCGGGAGGTGGGGCCGCACGGTTGCAGGTTGGTAACGGTGAATCATTCCCTGGATGTGGAGACTGTAGATTGGCGCGACCTGGATGTCGTCAGATGGCGGGCGATTGAGATTGATCTTGCAGGAGTGGAGGAGGAATCCGAAGCACTCAGTCGTGTCACACAATCCATGGCTCATGCAGTGAGCGAAGCGGAAGGGAGATTGGTTGCGGCCAGGATTGTCTTCACCGGAGCCACACCCCTGCATGGCTCGCTCCACCGGGATTCCCACCGCTGGCGGGCTGAATTGCTGGCCCGCTCTCAGGATCAGGGCAAGGATGCTATATGGATTGAACGAATTAAAGTGTCAACAACACCCGTATATGACCTGACGCAACTTGCGGAGCGGGATGCTCTCACAAAAATTGTTCTTGAAACCCTGGAACAAGCCAGGATCGAACCAGGAAATCTTCCTGACGAAATCAAAGAGATGCTCGGCATACTGTCGGGCGAAATCCGCAGTGAAGTCGAATCCGATTGGACGAAAGGCGATAGCGTTGGTGTTCTGGAAGATGTAAGGGCCATCATTCTGGATGCCCTGGGAACCAAGGGTAAAAGTTTAACAGGTGATGAGTGACGGGCTAAAAACTTGTCACTCGTCACTTGTTACACATAAAGGCAGGCATCATGAGATTTGAACGATTACACATTCCGGCTTTCGGGCCTTTTACCAATCTGGACATCAGGTTTCCCGCAGATGGTGGCGATTTCCATGTCGTACATGGATCTAACGAAGCGGGTAAGAGTTCTCTGCTGCGCGCCTTTCGGGATCTGCTCTTTGGCATCCACGGCCAATCGCCTGACAATTTTCTACACGACTACAAAGAATTGCGAATCAGGGGCGAGGTATGTAATCGGGCCGGAGAAGAACTTACGTTCCAGCGCCGCAAGGGAAATAAAAGCACCTTGTTGGACGCTAATGGCGATTCATTGCCAGACAATGCACTGATCCCATTTCTGGGCAGCGTGGATCGCGCCTATTTTTCCGCGATGTTTGGCTTGGGTGCGCGGGAACTGCGCGAAGGAGCAGAGCAACTGCTCCGTGGCGAGGGGAATATTGGAGATGCTCTGTTCTCCGCCAGTATGGGGGGGACCCCTGTTCAACTGGTTCTGGCTGAGCTGACGGAGGAATCGGAACGTCTCTTCAAAGGCCGTGCGACTAACAACGTTTCAATCCGGCCAACGTTTAACAAACACAAGGAACTCCTGCGCCAAAGCCGCGATGCCGCAGTGAACCCGGAAGCATGGGAGAAGATCGAAAGGGAGTTGGCGGCAACCGAGACAAATAGAGCCAAGTTGGAAGAGGACATTCTTGGATTAACCCGGGACCTGGAGTGGATTATCCGCTGCGAAGACGCGCTTCCCACGGTTGGACGTTTAGGTGAGGAGATGCGAAAACTGGAGGTGCTTCCCTGGATGCCCGATGTTTCCAGCGATTTCGTTGAGCGGGCGCGAGCCGCCAGGAAAGCTGCCAGCGATGCCAACGCGGAAGTCAATCGCTTAACGACTCAGATCGACAAACTAAAAACTCAATTGGCAAGTTGCCAAACCTCACCCGCATTGCTGGCTGATGCAGACGCGCTGGATTGTTTGCACCAGGACCTGAGCGCGCAAGGGGATCGCAAGAATTCCCTGACTGATCTTGAAACCGAATTGGCGGGAATTGAAGCAACTCTGCGAGCGGGCATGCAAAATCTGGAACTGACTGGCGACATGTCTGAACTCGATACACTGCGGATGAGCAGCGCAGTTCGTCTGGCCTGCGAGGAAGCCGCCAATGATCTTCAAAAAGCAATGGAGGAACGCCAGAAACACAGGGAGAAGACGGAAGACCTCAATACACAGATCAAGACACGGGAAATGCAGTTGAAAGCGCTACCCGAAATGGATTTGAATAGTCTCCGGGATGCCTTGTCCGCAGCAGCGGGAGCTACCGATGCCAACAAAACACTTTCGGTCAGCGAATCCGAGGTCAATCGACTAACCCGTGAAACAAGAGACCTCCATAAAAAATTGACCGGTGCATGGGGCGAGATGTTAGTTTTTTACTCGCCCCTTGCACCTATCCCCTCCCCATTGCTGTTGACTGGCGCTCCCGAGGACTTGGATGAGATTGATAGCCTCTCTGTTCCAGCCAAATCCACCATAGTTCGCTTCGGAAAAGAGATGGATGAGATAAAGCGGGAAATCAAGACCGAGGAATCTAATATACGCGATGGAAAAAAACGGATCGAATCCATTCAAGCCGAGATTGGTCGGATGGAGCGCCGTGGCGAACTGCCCTCCGAACAGGCGCTTCGCAAAGCCAGAGATCATCGGGATCACGGCTGGAAACTGGTGTTGGCTTCGTTGCAGGGCAAAAGAATTCAGGAGGAATTCGTTCCTGGCAAGCCTTTGGAGGAAGCCTTCCCTCAAGCGATTGTCCAGGCCGATGAGATTTCGGATCAACTCCGTGAACAGGCTGAGGCGGTGGCTCAAGCGGAGGAAAAACGATTTCAGATAACCAAATCCGAAAAACAGAACCAGGAGACTGAAGAGACAATAAGAGGGCTTCGGGACAAACTGAAGCAATGCCAGAATGCATGGGAGACGGCGTGGCTACCAGTAGGCGGGCCTTTTAGATATTCCTGGCAGCCTCGATCTCCAGGCGAAATGGAGGAATGGCGCGAAACCTGGACTGAGTTCAGAGGAATTCTTCGTCAGTTGAGATCTGCTGAGAAATCTCTTCAACAGAAAAACAATCAGATTCAACTTGCTAAAAAGCAACTCGCCACGGTACTATTCGAATCTGAAGAAAAGGAGTTTGAACTGCTTTTCGAAAAAGCCAGGCGGCGGATACAACAAGAAGAAGAGTCAACTGGCCGAAGGATCGAGATCACGGAACAACTGCAGTTGCTCAAAAGTCAGTTGGAAACTTTCCATCAGAACAGTGAGCGGGTTAGCAAAGCAGGTGATGTGGCATCGGACAAATGGAAATCCATGTGCCAGACTATTGGTTTGCCAGAAGATATTTCTCCCGTTGCCGGACTATCTCTTTTGCAGGAACGAACGGAAATCCTTGCAAAATTCGATACCTGGAAAAAATTAGCCACCAAGTCACAGAAAATGGCCCAAGCGATTCGGCAATATGAGCAAACCGTGAACGATCGCTGCAAAGCACATGGAATCAATGGCGATACAACCGAATCCAAGGTATCCAGGTTGTGGGATGCACTCACTCAAGGCCGGGAAGCCCAAACCCGTTACAACCAACTATCGGGGCAGATCAATGAGGCGAAAAGTGATTTGACGGGCATTCGGGAGTCCTCCAGCCGGGCGGTGCAGGCGTTGGAAGTGCTGGCCCGCCTTGCAAAACTTGAAACAGTTGAAGCGTTGGAACCTTTGCTTGCCAATCTGGAGTTACGGGACCAGGCTCAGCGTCAGATCGCTACCTTTCGCGACACGCTAAGCGGACTTGCTCGTAGCCAAACCGTGGAAGATTTCCTGGCCCGCATCAGGGTGGAAGATATTGAGGCGCTTGTACAGAGAAAGGGCATGCTCCAGAGCCAGAAACAAGAAAAGGAAACAGCGATTCAGGCGATCCGCGATATCTTGTCTGAACTCAAAGGCCAGAAGCAGGCAATTGAAGCCGCCGGAGATGCAGCGGCGAACTATCGTCAGCAGGCCGAGTCTTGTGCTGCTCGATTGAAGCAGGATGCCTCCCGCTTTGTTCGCCTGCGTTTGGCTGTGCATTTCCTGCAAACACAGATCGAGCGGTTCCGGAAGGAAAACCAAGGCCCTTTACTGGAAAAATCGGGCCAAGTTTTTCAATGCATCACTCGTGGCGCGTTCGCAGGCCTTGGCGCGGAGTTTAATGCTGACGATGTTCCTATCCTGGTGGGTTTGCGCCCGAATCAGTCTTCGGTTCCGATTGGAGGGATGAGTGACGGCTCCAAGGATCAACTTTACCTCGCCCTTCGTTTGGCTGCGCTCAATCGTTATCTCGAAAATCATGAGCCGATGCCCCTTATCCTGGACGATTTATTGATAACCTTCGACGATGCCCGGGCCACCGCTATTCTCCCGCAATTAGCCGCGTTGGCCCAGCGCACTCAAATATTTCTTTTTACCCACCACGACCATCTCGTCGAACTCTGTCGCCGGACATTGGGAGAGGACTCTTTCCATCTCCACCGGCTGAACATCGACACCAGCGAAAAATGAATTATACTGCTACAAGTAATAAGAGCGCCAGTCCTCGGGCTTCCATAGATTTTCGCCATTTCTAGTTTGTCGGGTACGGGGTAACGACTGACCAGGAAACCGTCGTCGCGCATGAGGCCGAGTGCGGCTGTTTTTGTAAAAGGCGCATCCCTCCAATAATTCTGCAATATTCCTACAGGCAAGTTGGCGCTGATAATATATATCGCTTTGCCTTCTTTATTGTTTATCGGATATCGAATTGGAATGATCCATTCGTTGCTGACAAGGCTTTCAAGCGGCTTGCCGATACCTGTGGAAATATCTGCAAAGACAAGTTTTTGCGAATGTTTCCTTATGATTTATTATCATCTTTTGGAAGCCATTTATCCAGCATTTCCGCCAACGTATGGGGGGACACCGGCTTGGTGATGTAATCATTCATGCCCGCCTCCAGGCAAAGCTCACGGTCGCCCTGCATGGCACCGGCCGTCATGGCGATGATTGGAATTACGAATGATGAATTACGAATGAATAGGAAGAATCGTCTGTTTGCGCTTTATTCGTAATTCCTAATTCGTAATTCCTGATTCTCTTTGTGGCCTCAAACCCGTCCATCACGGGCATTTTAACGTCCATCAGCACCAGATCGTAGGACTTGGCCTGCAGGGCGATGATCGCTTCTGCGCCGTTGGATACTGCATCAGCGTGCAGGCCCAGTTTCTTCAGAATTCCCAGCGCAACCAGTCTATTGGTAATGTCGTCCTCCGCCAGTAGAATACGCGCCTTGCAATCTGTGAACAGGTTTATCTTCTCACGGACCGTGTGACGTGTGACGATAGGCTTCGGCTCAATTCCATCCTGCTCTGCCAGCGCCAGGGACAGAACCGTCTTCAGTTCCGGGTGCTGTATCGGCTTGGTCGCATAAGCCGAGAAACCGATCTGCTGGAAGCGCAGGGCATCGCCCCGCGTCCCAACGGAAGTCAGCAGTATCATCCGGGTACCGGCCAGGCGTTTATCCTCACGGATGACACTGCCCAGTGTCTCGCCGTCCATGTCTGGCATCCGCATATCGATCACGGCGATGCAAAAGGGGTCATTCTCATTAAGCGCCAAGTAGAGGGCACGGAGGGCATCGGGTCCGTCTTTCACCTCCGTTGGACGCATGCCCCACGAGACCATGCGGGTAGTCAGGATTTCTCGACTGGTTGCGCTGTCATCCACGATCAGCACGCGAACGCCGTGCAAATCGGCTGGCGGGATGCTTTCTTTATGCGCTCCCACAGCCTGTTTGTTTAAACGCGCCGTGAACCAGAACTCCGAACCCTTGCCTTCTTCGCTGGTCACGCCGGCCTCACCTCCCATCAACTCCGCAAGTTGTTTGGAGATCGAAAGCCCAAGTCCACTGCCGCCATATTGCCGCGTGGTCGAGCCATCTACCTGGCTGAACTCTTTGAAGAGCCGGTCCATCTTCTCTGCCGGGATGCCTATGCCTGTGTCGCGCACTGAGAAGCGCAACATGACTGTTTTGCGCGTCCTGTTGGGGGGGGGGGGGGGGGGGGGGGGGGGGGGGGGGGGGGGGGGGGGGGGGGGGG
>CAIMCT010000061.1 GCA_903839535.1 uncultured Desulfobacteraceae bacterium | reverse complement strand
TAGCCCTGTCATGAGCACGGACCCGACCGGGATGGTGGAGGAAGACAAGAAGAACGCTACCGAAACCAAGGGACCTCAGGGCGGGATGTCCGGCACGGATGACTACAGCCGCCTTTGGCAGAATGATTGGAATAAATGGGCGCAAACAGGAGTTTCCTTTTCACCCACCCTATTCGCAGGAAAGAATTTCACATTCATTTCTCCAGAATTGTTGGCGTCAGTAACCACCAAGTCACCAGACCTAAGCCTCAACGCTCTCCCTGGTTTTGATGCGAACATAAAAATCACGTTCTCTCAAAGTTCTGGGAATTATTCAATGGAGGCAAAAATAGGTGGGACTCAAGTAATCTCGCTCATAGGGACGGGATGGTCAGGCAATGGAGAGGGAAAAAATAACCCAAGTATGCAAGGGGTTCGCGAAAAGGGACCTTTGCCACAAGGGGATTACAGAATTGGGAACCCCGGAACAGCTAGCACTGGCCCTTACTCAATGAGGCTCAATCCAACACCCACTACAAATATGTTAACTAGAGACAAAAATAGTTTTCTCATTCATGGACCAGCTGGACCCGGAGCTGATCATCCTTATGGGCAAGAATCTTTGGGATGTCCAATCTTGGCTCCTGTTCCAAGACACGTTATAGGCAGAAGCGGTGTAAGACACTTCGAGGTGACGCCATGATATCCACGCATTTCATTAAGTGCATTGTGCTTGGCTGTTTGTTTGTTTCTAGTCAATGGATAACTGCTGCTGGTATTGAAAAGCAAATTATAAATGGTGATCAAAAAATTAATGGAAAGTTGAATAATAACAAAACAATAGAGCTACAAATATCAAAATTGAAGGCTCAAAAATTTTCGAGTGAAGCATTAGATGATATCGATTCAGATGAAGGGTGGCGTGCTGAAAAAAACAGTACGGTTGATGGCATTTTCAGACTTGCGTTGAAGGTAAACGGGAAGTTTGTCCAATTCCCCGCTTCAGTTGCTGTTGGTGTTCCGTACCCGGACAGAATTAATTTATGGAGCCAGGGTGATCTGATTTATCTGCAATTAAGCCTTGGTGATGGAGGAAGGGCGTATGATTTGACACTTAAGCTATTGCCATCAAAAAAGAAGCCTGGATGTTTTCGAGTTAGCGAACGAGTATTTCGTAGCAGAGTCTTTCCCTCAGAAATTTGGGAGAAGACCGAATATCACGATAAGAGATGGGATGGTGACTTCTAGTCGGCGCAAACAGAGTCAGGAACATTCATTTCGCGGAGGGTCATTGCTACAACTTTGTCCATTACTGATGGTGGGAGCGGTGATTACAACGCGACATACACGCTGAAGCAGACCATATCGACGATGAGTCAAATTCCTCGCACCAACGATCGGATAGACGACCGTATTATTTCTGGAAGTGAAGCTCGCTCTCTGTGATTGACCAAACCGAACTCACAAGCCCCTCAAACGAATGGCTTTTTCGTGGTCACGCCCGTGCGCGGGTGGACCTCTGGAATCGCCGCAGGGCCTCTCTGGCGATACACTGACAGCAGTTCTTTGAAATAGCCCATCCCACTAGGCGCTGCGCGTCATTGCCGCCAGGATGCGTCCAGTAGAGCCATATGCAGGCTCGCTTCTACCACCCCGGCTTTGGAAGGTTCACCGCCCCAGACCCCGCCCGGGACCAGCACTTCGAGGACACCCAGTCCTGGAACATCTACAGCTACGTGCGGAACAGCCCCGTCATGTGCACGGATCCGACCGGAATGGTGGATGAAAAGGATGCTGCCCAGAAGAAGGGAATTACCGGCACCGTGTCCGGTACAGACGACAATAGTCGGATTTGGTCAAATGAGATTCATGAGGTTCAGGCGAAAGCAGGG
>CAIMCT010000060.1 GCA_903839535.1 uncultured Desulfobacteraceae bacterium | reverse complement strand
TTCCAAAGTCATGCCCTGAAATTCGGTTTCAAAAACAGGCCGGATGTCTCCGAATCCCGGATTGAGAAGCTCTATCATGGGCCGATCATGGCTGATCAGGTAAACGACAAACGCCTTTCGCATAGCGGCGCTGAAGTTTCCATATTTGAGAAGCATCATGATATCAAAGAGATCCCGTGGGTGCTGACGATCCAGGGCAGCACAGATTTTTCCTGCGTATAATTCATCTTCCGACAGGATTTGACATTCGACGGAAATCTCAAAGTAATCGCTGGCTTTCGGGGAAAGGACTCTTCTTTCAGGCGGATATACGGAACCTCGTATGACCAGATTCGGCTCGATCTTAACCATCGTCTCCTGTCGTTGAACAAATAATCCGCTAAAAAAAACGGTCCCCTTGATTTTCTTGAAAAAGACTTTTGTTCCGGGAATCCTGCTCTCGATGTCATGAGATATGCGGACAAGCGTGGCGCTTATCTCTCGGAGGGATAAATCCCTTTCGCCAAGGGGAATACACACGAGGTCAATATCGACGGAGATACGGGGAATATCCCTGGCAAAGAAATTGATAGCCGTCCCGCCTTTCAAGGCGAACACAGCTTCTCTGTCGATTAACGGAATGATCCGCAGGAGCAATTCAGCTTGTTTGAAGTATAAGGAATTGATCATGCAGATATTCCTTGACGATTAATGGGAACGGTTATCTGATATTTCGCATCAAACCGGCCGTTCGGTATGATCATCCGCTTTCCTTTCCCAATAACGATTTTCGACAAATTTAGCTTTGACAACCAAGTGTGTTCATGTCTCTCCGCCATGTAAAGAAACAGCCTTTTCACCTTTACTGAGCGGCATGCCATCAATAAACTCTGGACAACATCCGGACGAAGGGTAACCAGGTTTTCCATGATCAACAGGCTCTCGTCGAATCCGACTTCTTTGGGAACCAGATGAAGCATTTCCATGGTTGCGCGCTCCGGCGCCGCTATTCTGACCGAAAAATCACGGTCTTTGAAATCAGTAAACCCCTCCTGGCTATCCACGGGGAAGAGATTTGTTCGCGTTACAACAAATTTAACGCCAAAACGATCTTCATTGAACCATGACGGTAATATCAATCCCCGTGGACCGTACAGAAAAACCCTCTTCTGCTTCGCCGACAGGTAATGGGCATATCCTTTCAGTTCAAGGGCTGATTTTCCTCCGACATGAACAGGGAGTGCAAGTTGAGTCTGAAGCGTATAAAGAGCGCCAAGCAACTCCACCCTATCCCCGGAGCGTATGTATGCGCCGCGACCAAAAGGCTCCAGCCAGCCGCTGTTTTTATACTTTACGAGCAGATCACGACTGAAACCTGAATCACCCAGGTAGGAAGTGGCGCTGGGGGTGCCGGTGATCCACTGATTGATGAGGCGGTTTATTTTTGTCTTACTTTCAGTACCCATAGTCATCAAAAGCCACAATTTTAAACTAAAGTCAAGGTGAAGTTTACTTATGGTAGTTTTTGTTGACCTGTGGTCGTCATTTATGAATATTTTTAAACCAATAAACTGAGTTGGTCAGGGCCCAGACCTCATCCGTGCTTGATGGAATAAAGATTTATCAATGCTTGTTCTTCCTTTCCATTTCTTTTATGATGTCACCTATGCTGTCCGCTCGAACATTCAAGTAACGCTTTTTGTCTGCTACAACATCACCCTTGTCAATTTCATCAGGCGGTGCTTGGCGGAAAAGAAGGTCCCGTTGGGTGAAAATGGCGTGGATGTGCTTCATTTCTTCGAGTTGTGCGCAAAGATTCTGGGCGAATCCGTCTCCTGCGAGAATGAAGAGACGGCCTACTATGAACTGGTCATCGAAGAGACGCTGAGGAAAGCAAC
>CAIMCT010000059.1 GCA_903839535.1 uncultured Desulfobacteraceae bacterium | reverse complement strand
TGGCCTTGTGATCGTAATAGGAGCCGAAGTTGTGGAACGTTTTCTGTAGGTCAATAAACCGATAGATAGCATCAATCCAATATAATGACTGACACCAATCGGGGTTGTCATACCGAGCTACATTTAGCGTGGTATATTGTCCCCGAAGTTGCCACATACATTCCTTAATAACCCATTCTTTATCCATACGCATAGTATGGGTCTGATTTTTTGATTGGTCGTCAACATTTACCAAGGAACGCTTGGTATTGAGATACTTAATATAATTCTCATAGTTGATACCCAACTTGGTAAAGTTTTCCATATCAAACGCTTCATCGTCGCCATAGAGATAGTTCTTGGTTTCTTTGATAATTCGTATTAAAACTTCACAGTTATTGCCGAAGTCAATATAGGTTTTGTAATTGTCTCCCGAAACACCATCCAAATGTCCGTTGGCGATCAACTTGCCGTTATTATCCTTTACGCAATAGGCGAAAGGATTGCGTTGCCCCAAATCAATACCCATGAGGTTGTGGGGCTTATCCACGGGACAAAGGAACGCCTCAGCGGATGCTGTCTGTAGCCCGAGGTCTTTGGTCTCGGGGTAGGCAGAATTATAGAAACTACGCAGACTCTTTTTCCCAAACACATCGGCTTTAGTAAGATTGTGGATGGGTTCTTCGGATACTCCGAGAGACAAATCTACATAGAAGTCAAAATAAGATGCTTGAATTGGGCCATCGGCAGCGGTCAATGTTCCTTCGACATGTTTTTTCATCCATGCAGTATTACGGACTGACATTCGTATAAAGCATTCTTTCAGGGTAGCCGTTTGGGGGTGGTTCCCATTGATAGAATACTTACAGGTATAGGTTCCCTTCTTATTAGTATCTTCCACGATGGTAAGACCATCAAGATAACAACTCTTTCGGGGGGTGCCATTGTTATAGTATTTACGATAGGAACACTTGATGTTTGTGGGCTTGGGCGTCTCTCCATCAAGGGAGGGTAAGGAGAAATTTAGGTATGCATATCCATCACCCTTTGCTGATATACCGAACTTAACTCCATTGTTCGCCAACACCGGACGGATGGGTGCGGCAATGAGAGTTGTGGGGGTGAAGGTAACATGTTCTTTCTTTCGCAAGAACAAACGATATGAATTGAAATATTGAACTGCGGTTTCATCTGCCATGATGTCCCAAAACTCGGGATGCTTGGTGAATGCAGGTGATGAAGTGAGGGTGGGGCAGGTGATAATGGTGGTTGAGGTGCCCGCGGAGAGCGGCGCGGTAAGTCTAGAGGTCCCCGCGTCCGCGAGGATGACAGAAAAGGAATTCGTTGTAAGGGAAGCAGAAAAAGATATAGCACCTGCGATCCACCTCACCCCCAGCCCCTCTGCTCCGATCCACCTCACCCCCAGCCCCTCTCCCGCGCTCGCTGCGCTCACGGGAGAGGGGAGCAGAGCTTCTGTGCCTTCTTCGGCTTTCGTTCCGGCGTCGCCTTCGGTGCGTCGTTTCGCGCGTGAGCTGGGGCTGGATATCAGCAGGGTGAAGGGCAGCGGTCCGGGTGGCAGGATATCGGATGATGATGTGAAGGCGCATGCCAAGGAGGTGATACAATCGCCTAAAACATCGCAGTTTGCAGGATATGCCGAGGTGCCCGACTTTTCGAAGTGGGGACCGGTGGAGTCTCAGCCGATGAGCAGGATCAGAACGATTACGGCCGAGAGCACGGTGAAATCCTGGCAGACTATTCCGCAGGTAGTTCAGTTTGAGAAAGCGGATATCACGGAGGTGGAAAAATTCCGGCTGGCGAGCAAGGCGGCTGTGGAAAAAGCAGGGGGCAAGCTTACGATGACGGCCATCCTGTTAAAACTGACGGCCATGGCGCTGAAGGAATTTCCAAAATTCAATGCCAGCGTGGATATGAAGAATAATCAGATCATTTATAAGAACTATATCAATATTGGAATTGCAGTGGATACTGAGCAGGGATTGCTGGTTCCGGTGGTGCGCGATGTCGATAAGAAAAGTCTGACACAGTTGTCGGTCGAGCTCGGTGGAATTGCCGAGCGGGCAAGGCTTCGAAAGCTCACGAGTGAAGAGATGCAGGGAGGGAACTTTACCATTTCCAATTTGGGGGGCATTGGCGGGACTTCTTTTACGCCGATAGTTTATCCGAACCAGGTAGCGATACTTGGCGTATCAAAATCGGCCATTGAGCCGGTTTATCAGGAGGGGGCCTTTGTTCCGAGGAACATGCTGCCACTTTCGCTGAGCTATGATCACCGGCTGATCGACGGGGCCGATGGCGCCCGTTTCCTCGGGTGGATGTGTAAAGTGCTGGAACAACCATTTTTAACCTGGCTATAATTGCTTTTATGGAAAATCATCAGGTAGTGGTTATTGGTGCAGGTCCGGGAGGATATCGCGCGGCATTTATGGCAGCCGATCTGGGCTTGCAGGTTACGCTGATCGATCCGCAGGCTAATCCCGGAGGGGTTTGTCTGTATAGGGGATGCATTCCCACCAAGGCGCTTCTGCATCTTGCAAAAGTGAAAGAAGAGGCCATGCACGCGTCGGAATATGGGCTGACTTTTAAAGAACCGAAGATCGACAGGGAGAAGATAAAGAGTTGGAAAGATTCTGTTATTGCACAGCTGACAGGAGGATTGGGGCAGTTGACGAAGGCGAGGAAGATTAATTATGTGAGAGGGTGGGCGAGTTTTGAAGATTCGTCGACCTTGGAAATAAAAGGCATAGGGCAGAAGGCAGAGGGCAAAAATGAAGGCTCAAGGCTCAAGGCTCAAGAATCAAGTGAAGGATTAAGGATTAAGTTTGAGTCGGTGATAATTGCGACGGGGGTGGAGCCGATTAAGCTGCCGTTTATCAAGGAGTTTACGGATCGGGTTATGAATGCGGAGATTGCGCTGGAGTTGAAATCGATCCCAAAGAGGCTGCTGATTTTGGGTGGCGGATATATCGGGATGGAATCGGCAACAATATATAGGGCTTTGGGGTCGGAGGTTTCGCTGGTGGAGGCTATGCCAACTATTATGCCGACGATGGATCCGGAGCTGGTGAATATTTATCTGAAGCAGAACAAGAAGCTTTTTGCGGAGAGCTGGTTTGATACGAAGGTTATCGGGATAGTGGAGCATGAGAAGGGTGTTAATGTTACTATGCAGAGGTCCAAAGGTGAGGAGGAGAATGGTGAGGAGTTGAAAGAAGAAGTGGAGAGGGAGTTTGATGCGGTGCTGGTGAGTGTGGGGATGAGGCCAAATACGAAGGGATTGGATCTGGAGAAGGCTGGGGTGGAGATTGATCAGCGTGGGTTTATCAAAGTTGATGATCAGTGCCGGACGAATGTGCCGAACATTTTTGCCATAGGCGATATCAGCGGCGGGATGCTGCTGGCTCATAAGGCAAGCTATCAGGGCCGGATTGCGGCCGAGGTGATAGCGGGTCAGAAGTCGGCCTTTGATGCGAGGGCGATACCGGCGGTGGTATATACTTCGCCGGAAATTGCCACGGCGGGATTATCGGAGCTGGAATGCAAAGAAAAAAATATTCCTTATCGCACGGTTAAATTTCCGTGGGCGGCCAGCGGTCGGGCGGTGGCCATGGGAGCCACTGCAGGGCTGACGAAGCTGATTATTGAAGAAGGGACAGAGAGGATACTGGGAGCTGGCATTGTTGGCGTGAATGCCGGGGATCTGATCTCAGAGGCCGTTTTAGGCATTGAGATGGCCGCCAGGGCAAGCGACATGGCTTTGAGCATCCATCCGCACCCGACAGTCTCGGAAACGCTAATGGAAGCTGCCGAGGTGTTCTACGGGCATCCGGTTCATGTGGCGCC
>CAIMCT010000058.1 GCA_903839535.1 uncultured Desulfobacteraceae bacterium | reverse complement strand
TGGATATCAAAAAAAGCGGCATTACAGCATAAATCATCTTTGTTGTGGTATCTGTGAGAAAACTGGTGAGCCCCGCAAAAAATACATTGCGGTCAAGTCCGAGAATTGTTTTCGCTTTCATTTGCTATTTCCACATCCTTCTATCTAATAATAACTATTTCGAACCCTTTCTGCAATTTATTCCGTGATTTTAACTTTTTAATTTAGTTGATGAAACTTGAATCTTTTTATTATCTTGGTTTATAATGAGTTGATCCCAAATCGTAATATTTACATGATAATAATACTATTTAAAATCACCGCGTTAATTGGAGGTCATGAAATATGTCTCATATAACTGCAAAATCCGCATATTATAGTCTAGAAGAAAGATTAAATAGATTTCCTCAGGGGGCGCCTCCTTCTGAAACCTTGCATAAAATTCTAGCAGTACTTTTTTCAGAAAAAGAGGCTGCATTGGTAGCTCAACTCCCTATCAAACCATTCACTGCCAAAAAAGCTGCATCAATCTGGGGAATGCCAGAGATGGAAGCGGGAGAGTTTTTGAAAAAACTTGCATCGAGATGCATTCTTATGGATATGGAAACAAATGGTGAGATTAGATATATGCTCCCTCCACCTATGGCGGGATTTCTTGAGTTTTCCATGATGCGAACAAGGGAAGATATTGATCAAAAGCTCCTTGCAGAGTTGTTTTATCAATATATGAATGTGGAAGAGGATTTTGTAAAAGAGCTTTTTTTCAGCACGGAAACTCGTTTGGGCAGAGTATTTGCAAATGAGGAAGCCTTTGATTTTTCACATAGCTCGAATCCAGAAAATTCATCTGATACAGAAATCGGGGGATCACTTTCAACTGACAATAATGCAGTACATATACTTGATTTTGAAAAAGCAAGCCACATAATACGAACAGCTCCGCATATAGGAATCAGCATGTGCTATTGCCGCCATAAGATGGAGCATATTGGGAAGAACTGCGATGCTCCCATTGAAGATATTTGCATGACTTTCGGCAATACTGCGGATTCCCTCATCAGACATGATTATGCTCGAAGGGTGGAAGTGTCGGAATGTATGGAACTTCTTCACAAGGCATATGAATATAATCTTGTCCAATGCGGCGAGAACGTTCGAAATGAAGTTTCCTTCATCTGCAACTGCTGTGGTTGCTGCTGTGAAGCTCTAGTCGCTTCAAAAAAATTTGGCAATCTTCACCCCGTAGTACCCACTGGATTCCTTCCTTTGCTGAACGAAAGCTCCTGCATAAGCTGTGGCAAATGTGAAAAAGCATGTCAGGTTGAAGTTATTCAAATGCATGATAAAGACGGGAAGAGACTTCCCGCCGTTAATGAAGATATCTGTCTTGGTTGTGGCCTATGCGTTCGTGTCTGCCCAAACAAGAGCCTTATTTTGAAAAAGGCCAGCAAGAAAATTATAACTCCTTCGACTTCGGTACATCGAGTTGTTCTAATGGCTATAGAAAAAGGGATGTTGCAGGAGCTTATTTTTGACAACAAGGCTTTATTCAGCCATCGGGCAATGGCTGCCATTTTATCTGCCATTCTTAAACTGTCTCCAATTAAAAAAGCCATGGCCAGCGAGCAAATGAGGTCTGTCTA
>CAIMCT010000057.1 GCA_903839535.1 uncultured Desulfobacteraceae bacterium | reverse complement strand
GGCTCGTTGCATGATATCCCTGAAAGCAGGGGTCTTATCGGAATGTCGTCGCAATACTTCGACTACCTGCTCAACTGTATGTCTGATTTTCTCGATATCCTGTGTTTTTTCTTCAACCACTTCCTTAGCAGCTTTTCTGGCTGTTATCAGGATACTGCGCCGATCCCACCACGCGAAACTGAATACAGCCGCAAACAGGGTGGTAAAGATGACGGAAAGTACATAAAACATATTGGTAGTCTGCTCAAAACGGGCGTTCATATCGGTGCGTAACTCCTCGAAGCGCTTGTTCGTGTCGGAGCGCTGCTCCTCGAGGCGTTTGTCAACTTGCTCGAAGCGGGCGTTCATATCGGTGCGTAACTCCTCGAAGCGTTTGTCCACCTGCTCGAAGCGTTTGTCCACCTGCTCGAAGCGTTTGTCCACCTGCTCGAAGCGTTTGTCCACCTGCTCAATGCGTTTGTCCACCTGCTCAAGTCGTTTGTCCATTTGCTGCATAAAGACTGTCTGGGTTGTCTCCATACGCACAAGTCGCTCGCGATCAGCCTGGGTGAAGCTGTCCAGGTCCAGGGCCAGGGCAGGCAACACACAACCGGATACCAAAAGATAAATTACTGTACCGCGTATTCCCATCTTGATGTTGGTCATAATCATTTCCCTTTTTTGCGTGAGCCGATTGGATCGGCCCACTTTGCTTTTGTCGTCATAATTGCCGCACTGGGGCGGGGTGCGGCGGTCCCAGAGGGGCGATTTGCCGCTCATCCATCATGGAAGCCCAGTCAGGAACGGCGATATTAACAATGGCTGTGGGGGGTGAAGAACTCGCCGTCTTTCTATACTACGGACCATAAGTATTTGTGAAAATTGGAATAAGAAACCCACGCTCTTGTGTCGGGCTAAATTCATGCAGTCTCAAGTATATATAAAAAAATCGTTTGAATAAAGAGCAATTCTTTGTCAGTTACAATCTTGGGAGCTTTTCAAAAGTGAATTGCGCATTTCGATCGACAGCAATCCAAAATTCTCCTGAAGATATTGTTTTTCCTTCTGCAAGATATCCGATATATCTTTTTCGGTAATCACCACAGCTTTACATGCCCCAAGATTCCAGCTTTTTTAAACTTTGTCCAAAATCCAACTCGTTGGGATGAAGTGTTAAGTTCATGATAACAGGTTATGTGTAGAAATCCAGAAAAAATCGCTTGCATAAAGAGCAAATCTTTGGCAGATATAGCATCGCAAGTGAAGCAATGCGGTTAGTAGCTATCATTGCCAAAAATTGTCAAGCAAGTGACAAAAATTGGCATTCCGACAAAACACCATGATCGTTCCGGTCGTGCCGAACGATGGAAGTTCTTTGATAACCTGTGGACTTAAAACTCAACACATAAAACCTGAAGCTTTCATCCAATCATGCCTGTGCCTTACCGGGTAAGAAGCGCCGACCTGCAACACTATCGCTTAAACGCTTATGGCACATTCATTGCTTATGTATTTCGACAAAGGGAAACAGAAGAACACCAAGCATACCATTCATTGTTCATCATTCATCAAAGGAGGTTTACTATGCTACAAAAAATGACCCGCACCAACGAAAAAGGTTTCACCCTGATCGAGCTCATGATCGTTATCGCCATTATCGGTATTCTGGCGGCGATCGCCATTCCCAATTTCATCTCTTATCGTAACAAAGCTTTCTGCGCCGCTGTAGAAAGTGACGGAAACGCCACTGTAGCCGCAATTGCCAACTACTTTGCAATGCCCAGCCATATCGTAACACCAGCGTTTGCTGATTTAAAAGGCTTGACGTTGTCAGGCGCTAA
The DNA here is from genome assembly GCA_903839535.1 of uncultured Desulfobacteraceae bacterium. GTDB lineage: Bacteria > Desulfobacterota > Desulfobacteria > Desulfobacterales > Desulfatirhabdiaceae > RAAP-1. Next base: position 10,913 of record CAIMCT010000057.1, on the reverse strand, counting down.
TACTGCTACAGTAACCGGTGCAAACCCCAATGCCAACATCACTGTTACCGTTACTGACGGCAGTGGAAGATGCCCTACGGACTATACAACTCCAGCGACATCTGTCATCAACGCTAAATCTTACTGGACCGGCTCTGTTTACACCAAAATCACTCCATAATTTCTTATCGTATCTTCACAACAAGGGAGAGTTTCCCCCTTGTTGTAAGATACGACTTCTTTCTGACCATTGCAAAAATCGAATCATGAAAAACCATGCACTGGAATAACACATCTCCAAAGGCAATGTCGTCCAATTGTTTTGGGTATTTGCTCATATTTTTTATCTGTATTATCCCCTATTCCAATTCTTTTAATTCTGCTTGGCATCTGGATGATTTCCCCAATATTGTTAAGAATCCGGCTATTCATATCAGTGATCTCACCTTTGGTTCTTTATTCCGTGCCTCCAATCTGTTCCAAGGAAAGGACTCTATCTCCACAGGTAAAACTTTCCGGCCGGTTGCCATTTTTTCATTTGCCATCAACTGGTATGCATGTAAGGATCGGGTTTTTGGATACCATGTTGTAAACCTGCTCATTCATATATTTTGCGTCGGATTCCTCTATCGGTTTCTACAATCTCTGTTAAAAAGTCCCAATTTGGCCGGACACTATGAAGGCGATGAAAAGAACATTGCTCTTTTAGGTGCTATCCTTTGGGCCATTCATCCTATTCAAATCCAGGCGGTAACCTACATTGTTCAGCGGATGGCTCTGCTGTCAGCCCTATTCTATCTGATGGCTATGCTTAGCTATGTGCAGGCAAGAATCAACACTGCAAAAATAATTACCCGTTTATGCCTTTATTCAGCCTGTCTTTTCAGTCTGCTGCTGGCCATGGGATCCAAAGAAAACGCTGTCCTTTTGCCGCTATCACTTGTGTTGGTTGAAATTATTTTTTTTCAAAATCTTTCATTAAAAGATCACCGCAAAAAATGCCTGCGATTCGTAATTCTTGCGATATTGTTAACGCTTGTTCTTTGTGTATTGCTGGCTTACAATACGAGGGTGGATGCTCCAGATTACATTGACGGAATTTGGGCAAAACGTCACTTTACCGTGACAGAACGATTGTTAACAGAGACGCGTGTTATCATCAAATATATGACCCAGATTTTCTACCCGGTACTTAGCCAATTCTCGATTGAACACTCAATTTCCATTTCCACTTCACTGTTTAAACCCATAACGACCCTGTCTTCCATTTTATTCCTGACGGGCAGTGTGGCTCTGTCGCTTTTTTTGGCTCGAAAAGCACCCATTCTGTCCTTCGGCATCCTGTTTTATTTTCTAAACCATGTTATTGAATCATCCGTCATTCCGTTGGAACTGATTTTTGAACATCGTAATTATCTGCCTTCCATGTTTATTTTTTTTCCCATTGCATCAGTAACGATTATAGGGTTACGGCATTACCGGCGGGTACACCGGAATGACATGCTTTTAATTTGTTATTCCTTAATAGTTTTTCTTATATTTTTACTGGGCATAACCACTTATCAGCGAAATCACGTTTGGGCTTCTGAAAAAACATTATGGGAAGATGCAATTGTAAAAGCGCCTGGTTCTGCAAGACCGTATGGCGGTCTGGCACTGCATTACGACATGACAGGGCAGTACAATATAGCTCTTGGCCTTTATGAATCTTCACTTTCAAAACAGTGGACCAACCGCTTATCTCCTTCCTTTACCCTGGCAAACATGGCTAGAATTTATGCAGTTGTTCAGAATTATGAAAAATCTCTATCATTGTATGATCAGTCTATTGCGATGGATCCTTCCAATATCCAGGCCATATATGACAAAGCCTTGGTCCTGACAACTCTCGACAAATGGGATCAAGCAAAAGAAACCATGGATTTTCTGTTTTCAAAAGACAAGATTAACTGGGACGATTTAAACTTAATGGGATTTATTTTACTGAAACAAAATGCACCTGTTGATGCTCTGCGGTATTTCAGACAAGCAAACAAGCTGTCTGTAGCCAACCCGAAGATTTTTATGAATATAGGTGTAGCACTGAGTATGGCAGGGCATTATAAACAAGCCGAATGGTTTTTAAAACAGGCCCGTCAAATGGAAAAAGAAAACATTATTCCGTTACTCTGCTTATTGGACAATCACATCAAAGCTGGAAATGGTGATGCCATGAATGCCGATGTGAATGAATTGTTAAATAATTTCAGCGTAGGATACATTCAGGAAACACTTCAACAGCTTTCCCATAGCAAATCGATGGTGCCCATCTCTTCCATAGCCATTTCAACTTTTATTGCTGAAAAATTGAGATTTCGCTCAGATGCTTTATTACGAAAGGAATAACATGAGGCCATTATATGAAATAAAATTATCAAAAACGGCTTTATCATTATTGAGATACTGGGGGTAATCGCCATCATCGGCATTCCGACAGCCATCGCTGTCCCTCATCGCTTATCAGCCAGAGCACAGACCATATTCGCCCAGTTGAAGAAGATGCCCATAGCCTGTGCTGGCTCTATCCACAGCTATTTTTCGACTCCAAACCACGCAAACGTTGAAGTCAGACCCCAGCCCAGGTGGGCTTCAACAGTTTTCATGCTTTGGCATCCTGAAGAATTCCGGAACTGTCGGCGGCACGATTGATAATATTATCGTCCAGATTACGGGTAGCCGTGGCAGATGCCCTGGAAATCGCCCATGATAGACAGTCATGTCTATACCAACATCATGAAATAAAGCAAAAATATGGAAAGTCATTTCTAATGATTTACAAAAACATGGTCAAAACAATAAAAAGCCCTATCTTGTTTAGGAATGTACTCGTTTATTCTGTTATTATTTTAGCGACTCTCAGTGTATATTTTCCTGTTACCAACTTTGATTTTGTTAATTACGATGATGATATGTATGTGTTCCAGAATCCCAGAGTCTTGGGAGGATTGACATGTAAGAATATTTTGTGGTCCCTGACGGCAATTGAAGCATCCAACTGGCACCCCCTCACATGGATATCTCACATGACAGATGTTCAGACATTCGGGCTGAATGCCGGCAGTCATCATCTGACCAGTGTTGGATTTCATATTCTGAACACCGTCCTGTTATTAATCTGGTTGAACACAATGACAGGGGAATTCTGGAAAAGCAGTTTTGTTACCGCCCTTTTTGCGCTTCACCCCCTACATGTGGAATCTGTTGTCTGGATTGCAGAACGAAAAGATGTATTGAGTACTTTTTTCTGCTTTCTGACTTTGCTATCTTACACCCATTACTGTCAGAAAAAGAAGCGCCAACAGTATTTGTTATCCCTGTTTTTCTTTATCTGTGCTCTTATGGCCAAACCAATGGTCGTAACATTACCTTTTGTTTTTCTTATCCTGGATTACTGGCCATTAAAAAGATTTCCCGAAGTGTTTTCTAAAAAAATCACAGTTCATGACAAGTGGGTTTTAGGGCATTTGCTGGTTGAAAAAATTCCATTTTTAGTACTTTCATCTCTGTCCTGCTTGATAACCCTTGCGGTGCAACACAGAGCTGTCGTATCTATGGAAACATTCCCCCTGATACCCCGGATTGCTAATTCCTTAATATCATACACAGAATATCTGACAAAAATGATATTTCCATTTCCTCTTGCAGTTTTATATCCACACCCCAAGATGTTTTCCTTATGGAAGCTTACAGCCTCTCTTTTTGTCATTCTATCCATCTCCTTTCTGGCTCTCCTAAAAATCCGGCGTAGACCCTGGATAGCTGTTGGTTGGTTCTGGTACATCGGAACCCTGGTACCGGTTATCGGACTCGTTCAAGTAAGTGTTCTTGGATATGCTGACCGCTATACCTACATCCCACTTGTCGGATTGTTTATAATGATTGCTTGGCAAGTTCCGGAAATGGCTCAGTTCTGGAAACACAAAACCATTGCCCTTTCAGTAAGCGCTGCCGGCATCTTGAGTGTGCTTTGGGTATTAACCTCGTTTCAGATTCGACACTGGGAAAACAGCATTACACTGTTTGAACATGCCCTGAAGTCCACGTCGGAAAATTTTGTTGCGCATAACAATTTAGGTTTTTCACTTGCAGAAAAAGGCAACTACAATGAGGCTACTGTGCATTATCGCAAAGCGATTCGAATATTGCCAGGCTTTAGTTTAAGCTACGAGAATCTTGGGTTCATATCATACAAACAGGAGAATTTTCAGGAGGCAATCTTTCACTATCAAAATGCAATAGAGTACAATCCTGATTCTGCACGATCCTATTATATGTTGGCGAATTCATATTTTCAACTAAAACGAATAGATAATGCCATCATACATTACGCAAAAGCGTTAAAAATTCGTCCAGACTACATTGAAGCAATGACCAATTTGGCAATTACGCTTGCATTAATTGGAAAAACTGATGAATCGCTTGCACTTTTTAAAGAAGCCATAAAAATAAACCCTGATTTCGCCGATGCCCGGATCAAAAGGGCAAAATTATTTCCAGAGAAAATAGAATTACCACCTGATGCAGAACACTAATATATGTCCGCTGACACAACCATCTGTCTATGTTGGGCTTTCTGGGGAGAAATCAAGTGTTCCTTTTTTGGGCCGTCACATTTCAGGGAACAATTTTGATCTGATCAGTTTCATTTTAGCCAGGCGATATTTCATGGCAGTAGCAAGACAGCCGAACCCGTACTTTACGCTCCGGCTGAAATTTATCGAAGAAGCGCCCTCAAAATATTTCGTCGGGCAGGTTATCTCTGCGATCTGCCATCCTTGCCACAATATTTGCGCAAGCATCTGATTGTCGAAAACGAAGTCGTCCGAGTTCTGATCGAGCGGGAGTTTTTCGAGCAGCTTTTTTGAAAACGCCCGATAGCCCGTGTGATATTCTGAGAGTTTCGCACCGGTGAGAATGTTTTCGACCAACGTGAGAAAACGGTTTGCAATGTACTTCCAGACAGGCATTCCGCCCTTGAGCGCATAACCTCCGAGTATCCTTGACCCCAACACACAATGGTAAAGGCCATTGGCGATCATCGATGCCATCGCCGGTATCAGGCTTGGCGTGTATTGATAATCGGGATGCACCATAATCACGATATCCGCGCCGACCTCGATTGCCATCTTGTAACAGGTTTTTTGATTGCCCCCATATCCACGGTTCTTCTCATGCCGATACACGACCGTGGCAGAGAGTGAAGATGCTATCTCCATCGTCTTGTCATTGCTCGCATCGTCAACGACAATGACCATATCCACGACCCCCTGCGCCATGACTTCTTCATGAGTCTTCCTCAAGGTTGCCTCGGCATTATATGCGGGCATAATAACGATTATTTTCTGTCCGTTTAACATAGCTGACTTTGTATCACTTCAGAATCTAAAAAAATATTGACAATATGCGGATAATAAACAGCCTTGTCATCGCTGAAAACCGACAACAAAATATGCTGTATATGCCGCAACTCCCCAACAGGCAAAGGCAGCCATGGCAACGGAGCGGACTATCCTATTTCGAAGGAAAGATTCTGCACCAGCGGCTGTAAGTATCGCGTAACAGGGAAGCAGGCCCAGCGTGTAGCTGGCCTTGGGAATACAATAGCTCGGAAAACTTATATAAAAATCCATCATTGCAGCCAAAAACAGTGCTATTGTCCCAAGGGAAAGGATTGCGGCGTTTCTGTAAATTGCCGTCTTATTTAGCCCTGCCACAACCACACCTGTCAGAATAAAAACACTTGGCAGCAACGCCAGCAATGCCCCTGCCGCCATAAAGTTTTCATTCCACGGCGGACGGTATAAAAAAGTTATCAATCCGGAATTAAAACCGTCCAGCCATAACGTCGAATATAGTCCATCCCAAAAACCTTTTACACCCGCATATACTGGATAGCTGAGAGACTGGCCGAAAGACAAAACCTGCGACCATGTTCTATAGCTCGGGTCCTGCCACCACTGTTTCGCGCCCGACAGGTACATATCCACGAAAGGAATAGGATTGCCGAATTCAATGTAGTTTCGTAAATAATACCAGCCTGCGGTCAAGATCGAGAAGCCGAAGACTGTAATGGTTGATGTTACCGCCGACATTAATGGCTTTTGGACTGCTCTTGCGTGAACAAGCACAGCAATTATCAAAACAGGCGCAAGCAGAACAGCGGTCATTTTTGAAAGAAGCGCTAATCCCCACACAAAACCCATCAGAACAAAAAATCCGGGCCCATACTCTTTCTGGCCGGGCATAACAAGTGACAAAAAAAAAAGAACCAGCAGCGATATAAAACATCCTGCAAGAGGTTCATTACCCACAACCTGACACATATATGTGTGCATCGGCAGCAGCGAACCGGTGACTATGGCTATGATCTGCATATCCTTTCTCTGCGCAAACACAAGCCGAGCCGCACGATATACGATCTCGATCTGCAGAAGTCCACATATAATCGGGATGATCCGCAGTGTCTGGACGATCCAGGGCAGTTCTAACTTTTTAATCATCAATGCATAGAAGATGGGGACGCTTAAGATATAATTGAGCGGCGGCTGAATCATCTCCCAGCCGTCTGAGGCCAGAGGCAGTGAACCTTTTGCCACTATGAACGCGATGTATTCGATATGCTCCATGATATCATAGCCGACCCAATACTTTATCTTGAACATGTTATTGGCCGCCAGTACCGCCCATAAAACAAGCAGAACCAGTCGGACATAAGGTGGTTCAGTCCACCATTTTGAAAGTTGCGGAACCTTGTCCCCATGCAGGCTGCCAAGCAACGAAATGATAAACACCATTACAAAAACGACTGCAAGGTAAGGCATTGTTTTGATAAGTGCATCAACAGCGGCTGGAAATTCACGAGATACTGCCGCCTCTTTTATCTGCGAAGCAGGCACGGCTGGCTGCCAGTTTTTGCCATCAATCGACGCGAGCCATCCGGAGTTAGTCCATATAGGCAATGTGTCACTATATGCGATAACTGCTGGATGAGAATTTTTACTCGTGACAATTATATTGATTTCATGCGGGCCGGCATTGACCGTAAATGGCACCACGATATCATTAATCTGCTTCCAATTATCAAATTCAGAAGCTGAAGCAAAGATAACGACACCATCAATAACAACCTTGAATTGCTTCAGTGCCTGCACAGATATTCGAGCATTGTCAACTGCCTTATCTGCATTAAAACCATATCGAAATTCGCATTTGAGTAGGCCTGCCGTAACTGCTTTTAGCTGAAATTCTGAATCGTATTTGATCCACTGAGCCTCAGCACGGTCGGCAAGAAACAGAACATCAGGAGATTTTATATATTGCAGTATCTTGACTCCTCCCAACACAAACACTGCAATAATCAACAAGGCTGGTATGAGAATCTGTTGTTTTAATTTTTTAGAAACTATCATCCTGATCTTGTTTCACCGCACCTTTCTGAAAACCATTTCCATCGTACCACCCTTTTTCAAGCAAGCCTCTATCACACTCAACATGGCAAATAGCGGAAAAGTCGAAATATAAAATATCTTTTGAAGCAATATTGACCCACCCGAATATTCACAGGTATACGATCTGTTGCCTTTCAAAACCTCAAAAAGCACTTCTCGTTTTCTGAGCATACAGTTCAAAATGCTCTGCTGCATGCCGAAAGGATTCTGTTCCAGCGATAAATATTTTATTGTCACGATCTCTAAGCCGAATGCTTGCATTATTTTCGTCAAGTCCGACGAACCAAAGAAAAACAGATGCCTCGGCGGGTCCAGATGCAGCCATCTACCCCTGAACAGTCTGCTCTGAAAACTGTCTATATTGGGCAACGAGACCATCAGATAGCCACCTTGCTTTAAAATCTTTCCTATGACTTGCAGCGTTTCCCGCGGTTCAGGCAAATGTTCGATAACATGCCACATAGTCACCGCATCAAAGAAATGCGTTCCGAAGTCATTTTTACATAGTTGGCCCGTCTTCAAATTCAGACCCGGTATCCTCGATGCCCTTTCCGCCGACTTCGAAGGCAGCTCAATACCATAGCAGTTGAAATTTTTTCCGATAAGTCCCTGGAGAAATCGCCCATTGCCGCATCCTATATCGAGAACATTAGCAGGAGCTTTGACATACAGCATTACAGTCTTGGCCCTCTGAGAGCGGAAGTGATCAAGCACTTTTTCGATCCAGCCTGGAAACTTGTTTTCGCTTTGCCCATAATAAGAATCGTTGTATGCGGCATCGAGCTGCTGCTTCGTCGGGTTGGGTGAAAGAAAACAGCAGTTGCAGTAGCGGCATTTGTTCAGGGTAAACCTGTCGCCGGCAGTACTGACGGTGCCATACAATGGTCGGCTGTTCACACGATGACAACAAACACACGCAGCGCCAGTGTTTGAACCACTTCTCTTTTGATTATTGGTCGACGGTTCCAAAAATAGAAAAGTCCTCACAAAATCGAATTGAGTGCCAAAGATTGACAAAGTATTCATGAAAGAAATTCATTCGGTGTAATTCCTGCTTCTTTCAAAATTGCTTGGAGAGTACCTTCAGGCATATCCCCTGGATGATTGGGTACAGTTGTGCCAGAGACCACTTTTAACATTGTACCACATTTCATAACTTCCTGCCGCCTGACGGTCGAATTCAAAGCCTGATCTTTTCAGCCGTTTAACTATTTCACGATATTTGAATCCGGACAGTCTTCCAATTCAGATACCTACGTTTCAGCACCGCATGGGTAAGTGAATCAGCCTATCCGAATGAAACGATTCCAATACCCCATGCCACACCAGGAAGCCATCCCGGGATTCCCGCACCCAGTGCAGCTCTTGTATTCATTGATAAACCGCGCCGAAGAGTAGGGGCGACCAGCCGGTCGCCCCTACTCTTCCATGACAACACGGTTTTCCCCAAAGCAACATCCTCAAAGAATTACGAATTGTGAACCGGCCATTCTAAAAGTCGATTTTATGTGCATTTGCTAATCATCCTTTTTTTTCCGTTATTTCTTTCTTCAAACATGCTCATGCTGATGTGCTAGCTCTTATGATGGTAAAGTAAAAGTGGCGTGTAGCATGATATTGGTTCAAATTTAAAATTTGTAGTACATTTTAACTATTGTCTGAACGTAAACCACCCTAACAATTTAATAATAAAGGACATATTGCTTGATTCTGAAAACGTAGATTTAGTGGTTTTTAGTGGCAATTCTTAGTTTTATAATTTCCGAAAGATTAGATATGTTTAAAATCAATATGTTGGTATTTGGCATTAGTTTTGCTTGTAAAAAATATTCGTTTCAAAAAATTGCGAATATCATAAATATTATCATGTTGTTAAGGGGTTTCAGTTCAGACACTAACTAAGCTGCTTCCTACTCTTAAGATGAATTTGGACTCGTAGCCTTGCTATAATGCACATAAAATCCAATTTTAGAGTGGCCGGTTCACAATTATGAATTATGAATAAAAAAGACAACCAGCATTCATAATTCATAATTGCGCCCTTATGGGAGTTCGCTAACCCGGCTGTTCAGAATGTCCTTGGCCTGTTTTTCCAGATCAATTGAGGGCCATGACAGCATGACCTGCAGTTTGCCGTTTCGCTGCATAAGCGCAGCAATATCAGTATGTGCATCCAGATATGACGCCGCTGTTTCACTCAGAGCTTCGGCCCCGTCAATCACTTGAACCTGTTTGCCTATTTTTCGCTGAATCACAGTTGACAGGAGAGTGTATGGGGTGCTGGCCATAATGAGAGTATCTATCTGGCGGGTTTTTAAAGGAATCAGGTATTTTTTAATGATCATGGCGGTGACCGGCTTTTTCAGCCACCCTTCTTCGATAAGTGGAATTAGCAGCGAACAGGATGCGGAATAAATGCGGGCTTTGGAACAGTATTCCAGTATTTTATCCTGATAGAGGCGGCTTCCGATAACTGCACGGCTTCCGATAATGCCAATGCGACTGTAGCGAGATTTGAGGACTGCCCGCTTCACCGCAGGAGCAATAATGTCCAGGACCGGAACGTCAGCGCTTTCTGCCGCCACTGCAGTTCCGGCAATGCAGGAAAGCGTGTGAGAGGCGATCAGGATCAGTCTTGCCCCAAGCCCGACAAGAAACGCCGTGTTCTGAACGGCGTTTCTTATCATTTCGTCAGGATCGAAGGCGGCCGCCGGAAAAATGTGCAGGTTATCGCAGAAACACAGCACATCCAGGCCAGGCATTTTCTCCCGAACCGCTCGCGTCACAATCATACTGTCTATTCCAGAACCAATAATTCCAATCATGTTCATTGCTCCGGGTGTGAATTGAAAATCCTGTTGACTCACAAAGGTCTTACAGATTAAGTACAAATAGCATTAATTTATCAATAAATCATCATTGATCTGTGGCTTCAATGAAACAAAACTATCCATGAACTTATGGATTTCGTCCTAACTTTTTATATGACCCGGGTCGTAATGGAGAAGGTCTCCAAATACGGTGCACAAAGCGGCAAGACGACCAATGTCTTCAGGCTGTGCCTCTCTGGGTACCACAAGATATGAGCGGTGTGCAAACAATTTATATGCGCAAGCTTGGCCGAAAGCGGTAATAAGTTGCGATGTGTCTGTCTTTACCTCAGCAACGATGACTTGACGGGTCGCCAATAATGCCAAAACCGCATAAAACATTGCATAGTAAGCCCGATTGACCGCTCCTCGAAATGCAGACTGTTCGAACAATATTTCTGCTTCTTTGAGTGTTTCGTATGACTGTCCGATACGATAGGTTATCAGTATCTCAAGCTGCTCGGGAATCATATATGAATACCTTCCCGCTCAATATTTCGGATTAAGGGATTTGCTCCCATAGCTCCATATTGTAACTGTTCATGGGTGGTGACAATGGTCGTAATAACTCTGTCTG
>CAIMCT010000056.1 GCA_903839535.1 uncultured Desulfobacteraceae bacterium | reverse complement strand
GACCATTTGTTCCCTCAAACATCTGTTTTAAAACAGGTTGGGACTTTTTCAGGACCAACAAGGTTATCGTCAATTCTTAAATTCATCCGAGATTTCTATAAAATTCCACGGTTCTGTAATTTTTGTGAAATATTGACGATCTTCTAATATGGGCATATTTGCCCCAAATAGCGCGTTAAAGAGTATGCGAAATTCATTTATAGGTGTCATTCCATCGTAAAATGGAACCTTAACGTCATCTGGGAATCTACTGGCAAAGAGTATCCCGAACTGTGCTTGAAGAAATGCATGAGGTGGTCGTGCTTTAGATAACAAGTGATCACCAAGTATGTAGCCATGCCCATGGTCCGCTTGGAGCAGGATGATAGGGTCCGTGTGGTCCTCGCTTAGGATTCTTTTAATTGCTTCGATGGTTTTAAAGTTCATATATTGCAACTGATTGAGGTAGCCGCGTTGGTTCTCTACTCGGCCTATTACACTTGTGATCTTGTTTGGCTTTGATCCATCTGCATTGAATATATATGGGGGGTGAGGACAAATGATATGTGCATATATGAAAGCAGGTGACTTAAACCTATTAGGATTACCGAGAAGATCGAACTGTCGCAATAAGCCCTTACGCAACAGGTCAGCAAAGATTTCCCCTTCAAAGGGGCGAAGGAAAGTGGTGTGCAAAAGCGCCATAAAAAATTCGTTACTGTGGAGATCTTCAAGCCATGAACCTTGCGATTTCATGAAATTGAGTGAATTGACCCACGAGTGTGTTGTATACAAGTTATAACCATGGTTACTTAAAAAAATATTTACTCGATTTTTCTCTAAAAGACGCATTGAATCCTTGATTGAAAATGAGCCTGGAGTTTCGGATATTATTTGAACATAATCCATGTTAAATGTTCCAGCCATAGATAATGCTGTAAATGGGTAATTGGCCTTATTTCTTGGATAAATTAAAAAATCGAGATGTTTTAAATCTTCGTTAAAATTTTTATTATCAAAATGGTAAAATTCTTTAAGAGAATCTTCGGAGCAATAACTATCCAAAATAATTAAATAGATATTGTGTTTGTTTCCGGGAGAATTATTTGCGGGTTGGACTCGGTTTACTTTTAATTTGTCTTGTTGAATCACAGACGAAACCGCAGTAATTTTAGGTCTTTGAACCCCGTATTGTCTATACACCCCCTGAATCGTTACGATAATAAGTAGAATATTAAATGTTTGGGTTGCGAGGCGATTTGTTAGAACGAGATATGAATGTTGGATTTGAGATAGTACCCAAATCGCACCAGTGACGACTAATGTATATGTTGGGATGAGAACTTTGTTTTTTCCAATCGTGTGGCCTCCAAGACTTATTCCAGGAAACCAATCTACAGCTCTGCCATAAGAGAAGAACCCAAGTACAAGTATCGTAAGAAAAGCACAATTGAAGTCTGGTCTTTTGTTTAACCAGGTTGCACCGAGATAGATCGCTACCAATATTACTGTCAGGACTCCCGTCATGAAGATGGGTTCCCTCAAATGGATAGGTTCTTTGGAATTGGCCCAAATAAAGAAAACAAAGTAGGAAACCAGAAGGAGGTAGGCGAAGTGCCGAGGTTGGATTGCATTACCTTCTTGATGATTGTTTAATGATTTCAATTGAAGTTACCTCTGGTTGGTCATCCGAGATTGAATTCCTGTTCAAGCGCGAGGCCTGCGTTGGCAAAGGTAGAGTATGCGGGTTCCCCCTTGAATGGTACTTTCACGCTCAATCGAAAAGTACTTCTCCAATGCTTTTCGGAAAACAAATGGAGTCATCCACTTGTATAGTTCAATCGAAGGGCCAGCGATTCTTTTGAATTGAAAATCGCCAGGATCTACCCATTCAAAAATGGCGATCCCGGTGGTGGTCGAGGCAACAAACTGAACCACGGCATCCAGTGGAATTCGCTCTCGAACCAAGAGATGATGAATTAATGCATAGACTAGGGTCAGATCAAATTTCCCTTTCATCCTTTCTATCAAACTCAAAGTTTCCGTATTGTCCCAACCAAGGGCCGGGGATGGGAGACCCAAATCCACTTGTAAAGGCAGGATATCAAGATTCTCTGTGACGGACTGCTGGTAGAGTCGTTCAATGCACTCGGGGTCGGAATCTATTGACACGCAGGTTGATCCCATCAGGGCGGCAATGCGAGAGTATTTACCCCGGTTACAGCCTAGATCAAGCATTGTCTTTGGCCTAAATTCACTGAGAACCTGCTTTAGAAAATTCTCCTTGGCGAGGTTTTCCTGATGGCCGTCTTTGTCAGTTAGCACTTCGTCGTATCCCGACCATGGACTAGTCAGGCTTTTAGCTGCAAGCGTGTTTAGACTTCTTGACATTCCTCTTAAGATCCGGTTCGTGACGATACCTGCATCTTCCTCTGATTCGCCTGCTTTGAGGCTAAAGGAAGGCGTGGGCCCAACTCTACAATATCTATGTAACAAGGTTGGCATTACGATGGGCGCTATAACGGAAGGATGAAACCGCCCTAGAGCAGAAAGGAGGGGGAATGCCGTCTCTGGCTGAACACCATCCCGGTGTGCTAATAACATCCAAGGTAGCGGAATGCGATTTCGATGATTCAAAAGTAGCGGGATATGGAAAGTTCGTTGGAACTGCCCGTAGGCACTCCATCCCATCTGTCTGGCAGAACGAAGAACTGGGCTGAGATGATCCACAAATATAGGTTTGACGCCACGGAAGAGGATATTGTAGGGCGATGCATCCTTTAGCTCCCATCCTTCCGAAAGAAGCAATCTATTTACATTAATTGTGAACAAACCTGCGGCCCGTAGCATTCCTTGTGCCCATTCGTAAGGGTAACTGGGGAAGAAGATCCGTGGATGTTCAAGTCGTGTGGGTTCTTGGGGGTGAGTCTGACAGTCGATCCAGTTCCCAGATCCCTGAAGGCTCTGAACAGTCTTAAGGGCACGAATCTGGAGAAAACGTATAACCCCCGAAGGTGTGAGATGGCGATAGACAGTTCCATCCTCAGTTAACTCCAACTTGCCATCAGGATCCCGAAAGCTAATATTGCGATTCTCCCCCATTGAATCAGTAAACCTCGGCACTAGGCCCCCAACTTGAAGAAGTTGCGAATATTCTGAAGAATTTTCCATAGGTTACGCTTAAAAGTAAGTAATGTGGCTAAAATCCCAGCTATAAGGATTTGAACGCCCATAGCCCCAGCACCGGGATCAATATACATTTATACCTCCATTTAATAGGTATGAGGTTGAGAATACGTAAAATACACAATGATCTTATCCTGAAATTGGTACAAAAGTGGCATATGCAGACCCGTTCGGCAATCAGTGCTAACCCCATTTTACGAAAATTGTCTGAGGATTGATTATCAAACAGGTGGTTTACATTCTCTCTCCCGCCCGAAATCTATTGTGGGAAAGCGTAGGAGAGCCACAACGCCAATGGCTATAGTCGTGGTTCTATTTTGCACATATCTGCCTGCGACATACCAACCCGATTAAGGGCTTCGACCTGACTGGAGGTCAGTCGGGTCAGAGATGACGCTGGCCTCCTGAACATGGGCACCGATGCGGAGTCGGTTCCGGGACTGCGTGCAGCGCATTAGGAGAATGACCCGGAATCCCTGGGAATGAATCTCAAAAGCGGCACGGCGTCTGTGCGGCTCCTGCTGGCCATCCTTGTTCGGGTGAGATCCCTTGATGAGATCAACCCATGCTTGCCGCAGATACCACTCCAGATAGTGGGCCAGCATGCAGAGGAATAAATGGGCGCGAACACTGTTCTCCATATGATGCCGAATGGGTCGAATTTGCAGGCCCATGGACTTGAGGCTTCGGAAAACACGCTCAATGCGGGAGAGGGACAGGTATTTCTCCCTAACTTGTACGGGGCTCTTCTCCTCATGTGGAATGGTCGACCTGACTACATGGATGCCGTCTAGGCGGTTTTCCTGCTCGATAACATCCTGTTGAAACTCGAAGGAGAAGGCATCGTCCTCGATAAGGATACTGAAATGTCGCTGAACCTTGAACTGAGATAGTGTCAACCGACCAGACTCCGATCTCAGCCCTGTCATGCAATGGCGTGCGCTTCTCCTGAATCCTGCCGACCACTTGGGCCAGTCCCTTCTCGGGGCATGCGATCTGGGAAGCCAGTGTGGCCTGGTTCCGGGCCTCTGTGTAGAGATTGAAACAGACCACCAGTCGCTCTCCGGGATAGTTGGTGCTGCTTGCCTCCGCCAGAGTCTGTTCATCGAACAGACTCTGCGTAATGATGTTGGCCCGATGCACCTTGGCAATTGCCGAATGCCGGAGGGCTGTAACCCACCCAAACACTTTATCAGTCAGTTCCTGACGAATTGCGACGCTGCTCTCCATCCCCCGCTCCCCGACCACCATCACACGCTTCAGGCCAAAGCAATCCTTCCGCTTCTGCACCTGGGCAGGGATGGTCTTTATATCGTTTACTTCCCCTTCGATCACCTCCACGGCAACGAGGGCAACCCTCCTCGCTGTAAAGCAGGCCGTAGCTGACCTGGGGCAGGTCCCGGCGGTGGTCCCATGAATACCCACGTCTGGCCAGGGGAAACCTTATTCCCTCGAAGTAGCTGCTGGAGGAATTGTAGAGGACGCTTCCGCCTTCCTTCAGGTGCTTCTCCGCCAGCCTCTTCTCAAACTTGGCCTGCCGGCGACATGGTTGCTCCAGCCTGTCATGCAGATCGTTATTGTGAACCTTGCCAAACCCAAGCTCGTTCCCTAGATTCGACATCTTATGCGAATCAGAGAGGTACTCGACGTGCCCAACTTTTGAACCCGCGTTGAGAAGCTGGGCCATCATCAGCCCCAGCGCGCTCTTGCAGTCAGAACGGGGCAGGTCTGACGGCGCCGGTCTGAAAGGGCAACTGTCAATCCACAGAGTTTAGCCATGGCACTACCATACCGTCCCCATGGGGATTGCTCTCCGCAATACCGACAGGCAACCCCGCGGCAACTGTTTGCGCCCCAAAGGCAGCCTGCAAGCGCTCGACGTCCTCTGACGTCAGCTTCGGCAAGGCCTCCTCCTTGCTTCAGGTAGGCATGCCGTAGGTAGTTGGTCCTGAAAAAGTCCCAACCTGTTTTAAAACAGGTATTTGAGGGAACAAATGGTCAGTTTGAAACACCAGATTGGTAGGGAAAACCCCTCAGAATCCGGTGTTCAGATGCGACCAAAAGAGAAGCAGAAGACCCACGAGCAGCCCCTGATCGGCGCCAGTCGGTTGGACCTGATGCTGAACATGGAACACGAACTGGTTCGCCTGGCAGAGGCCATCAATTGGGCCTCGTTGGTGGAGTCCTTCGGGCCGCTGTATTCGGAGAAGACGGGGCGCCCTGGGATCCCAATTCGTACGATGGCGGGGTTGGTGATGTTGCAGCACACCTTCGGACTGTCGGATGAGCAGGTGGTGGGCGAGTGGCCAGAGCGGCCCTATTGGCAGTTCTTCTGCGGGGAGGAGTTCTTTCGGCACGACCTGCCCGTGGATGGTTCGCAGTTGTCGCGGTGGCGCAAGCGCATCGGGGAAGCAGGCGTGGAGCAGCTTTTGAAGCTGACCATCGAGGCTGGGCTGCGG
>CAIMCT010000055.1 GCA_903839535.1 uncultured Desulfobacteraceae bacterium | reverse complement strand
TTCAGGATCAGGTTTACAAAATCGACATTGGTGATCACCCCTTCTACATGGTATCCGTTAAGGGCATTGATGAGCGCAGTTCGCGCCCCCTCCCTGGTCTCTCCCCAACTGATCACTTTGGACAGCAGGGAGTCGTAATAAACGCTGACTACGCTTCCTGCCACAATGCCGCTGTCCACCCGAATGTTTTTGCCTTGTGGCGGGGCATACCGGGTGATCATTCCGGCGGCCGGCAGAAAATTGCGGGACGGATCTTCAGCGCAGATTCGGGCTTCTATGGCCGAACCATTAAAAGATACATCTTCCTGGCGAATGGAAAGCACTTCTCCGTAGGCGATTTTTAATTGAAGCTCGACCAGATCCAGCCCGGTCACCAGCTCCGTAACAGGATGCTCCACCTGAAGCCGGGTGTTCATTTCCAGAAAATACATGTTCCTGTCTTCATCCAGAATGAACTCAACAGTTCCGGCGTTGGTATAGCCTGCTTCCTTAGCCAGGCTGCAAGCCATTGTTCCCATTTTCAGGCGCAGAGCAGGGTCAACCGCCGGCGACGGGGTCTCTTCAATGATCTTCTGATACCGGCGTTGAATGGAACACTCTCTTTCCCCAAGATGAATCACATTTCCATATCGGTCCGCCAGAATTTGAATCTCGATATGCCGGGGATTGGCGATATAACGTTCGATAAACAGATGAGGGTCCCCAAAGGCTTTTCGGGTTTCTTCCTGACAAGCAGAAAACGCCGGTCCCATATCCTCCTTGCAGTGGACAATTCGCATGCCTTTTCCGCCCCCGCCGGCTGCGGGTTTTAAAAGAACGGGAAAGCCGATCTGTTCTGCAATGGATTCGGCATCTTCCAAACCGGACAGCATTCCAATATGTCCGGGAACAACCGGAACGCCGGATTTAATGGCCAGGGCTTTGGAGGCGATCTTATCCCCAAGGGTAGCAATCGCCGCAGCAGGCGGGCCGATAAACACCATGCCGGACTTGCATACTTTTTCGCAGAACCCGGCGTTTTCTGATAGAAATCCATAACCGGGATGTATGGCCTGGCAACCTGTTTTCAGCGCTGCATCAATGATTTTTTCAGCAACCAGGTAAGATTCTGCGGAACGCGCTTTTCCGACGAATACCGCCTCGTCTGCTTCCTGAACATGAAGGCTTCTGGCATCCGCCTCGGAATATACTGCAACAGTCTCAATACCCAGTCGTTTGCAGGTTCGGATGATCCGGACAGCGATTTCTCCACGATTGGCAATCAGTATTTTCTTGAACATCATCAACCTCTCATAGGGGAATATTGCCGTGTTTGCGATCCGGTTGGCGGGTTTTTTTGCTTTCCAGGAACTGAAGAGTACGAATGAGACGATGCCGCGTGTCTCTGGGGAAAATCACATCGTCAATGTAGCCTCTTTTGGCAGCCAGAAACGGGTTGACAAACGCTTTTCGATAGTGTTCCATTTTCTCGGTCATAGTTGCGTCAGGATCTTTGGACTCCTTGATTTCTTTGCGGTAAATAACTTCCACCGCGCCACGGGGCCCCAGTACG
>CAIMCT010000054.1 GCA_903839535.1 uncultured Desulfobacteraceae bacterium | reverse complement strand
TTTTGAACAAGGTATGCACTAAAGCCTTCAACTTCGATTCGCCCCCAAACTTTCAGGAATTCCAGCAAAATCGGGTCCTGAACTTTCCTGAACCAGCCGCCTAATTCCATATAATCCAGCAGATCGCCACGGGATAGCTTGATCAAAACATCCCGAATTATGTCAACCGATACATCCTTTCCCTCTTTTTCAAGCAGTTGCCGGTGAATTCTGTCCAGATCGATTCTATCGCCCTCTTCCATAGCAGACAGGTACAGCACCCATTTTGTAATGTTGTATTCGTTGATTCGTGCTATCCACCCGCTGACCTGATCATTCAATTCACCCCAGATAAAGCCGGATGACAAATCAACCGCAAGTATTTCATTTAAAACGGTTTCATCGGTAAGTGGTTTGTTCTGTTTGACCGATTGACGGATAACCGATGTGATAT
Source organism: uncultured Desulfobacteraceae bacterium (assembly GCA_903839535.1). Classification (GTDB taxonomy): domain Bacteria; phylum Desulfobacterota; class Desulfobacteria; order Desulfobacterales; family Desulfatirhabdiaceae; genus RAAP-1. Next base: position 4,247 of record CAIMCT010000054.1, on the reverse strand, counting down.
AAAATGGGTTGCCGCCGCATCTCTCGGCTATCACCGAAGCCAGGGTATCTGATGTTACCGCTTGGTAGTAGGCGGCTGATTTCAAAGCAAGCTGCGTTCCCCAATATGGGGTCATTTCCACAATGGGTTCGCTTTCAAACCGGCCATACAGTGATCCTTTTCCCAGAATTTCCTTAGCCAGAATGCTCATGGCCGAACCGGTTACAAAATGCGGACATGTAGGGGATTCCACTGCCTCCTGCATCAAACCCACCACATCAAAATTGTGTTGGGGAAGACGGGTATTCTGAAATTCATCCAGAAACATCACAATCGTTGCTTCATGCCAGTCGGACACATATCGGGGAAGACTCAACACCTTGTCTTCAGGCATATTGATATCCTTATCCATCAACCCTTTGTATAAACTCAATGCGGCTTCCAGTTCTTCAAACTGATCAATATGGTCCGCCAAATAGGTGATAATGGCATCTTTGGCCATTGTTTTTCTGGAAAGCATTTTCAAGTCTCTCAACCGGAATGCCAGATACCATCGGATGAAATTATCGACGTATTCGATGCAGAATTCCCACCGGTCCAATATCGTGTCTTTAAAACTATAATACACCGGCACGACGGACTGATGAATATCCGAATGATGTTCCTGTTCAAAAAACAACCGGTTAACCACCCGCTTGAAGATTTCTGTCTTTCCCATACGCCGTCGCCCCAGCAGCACCACGGACATACTGCGGCGTTCGATGGCGTTTAACGCTGCCTGATACAGATAATCCAGATGCTCATTCCGGTTGGTATAGACAGTCTCCGGCACGATGGGTCGAATGGCGTATTTGGGCTGAGAGTGTTGATTCATGGAACAGGACTCCTTAACAGTTCTCTAATTTTCATTTGCCTCCACGCCCGGCGGGATATTGCTGGGTGGGAGTGGTATGAACGCCTACTACATTGTCATGAGTTTATCGTACATATCGTTTCAGGTTTCAACATAAAACAATACGTCGTAAGAGAATTGTTGCCGAAAGCCGGGCAAATGGTTTAGGATGTCAAGATAGGGATTGATATTCTCCGATCCTTGAAAGAGATAGCTGCTTGTGAAATGGCGCATCAAGAATCGTCAAGACAAATTCAGTGTTTGTTGTAGTAAGACTATCAGGATAAAACAAAAACTCATTAAAGGATATTACCATGCGCAAATTCCATTCCTACGGTCCTGTAAATGCGCGCAGCCACTTTTTTGTGCCCCGCACGGTTTTGGTTGACCAGTGCCTGAATTCGCTGATTGGCAGTGACAACGAAGACGGCCATTATTTTACCTTATGGTCGCCACGGCAAACCGGCAAGACCTGGCTGATGCATGAGGTTCAGGAGCGGATTCAGTTGATGTATCCGGAACAGTTTATTGTCGGCATGATGTCAATGCAGGGACTATCCTTCATTACAAATGAACCGATTATCGAATTTCTAAAAAAAATTCCAAAGCTGTTTTTGGATACTTTTTCGATGGATATCAAGCCTCCTGAAACTTATGAGGAATGGACATATCTTTTTCACCGAACAAAAGGATTATTTCAAAAGCCCCTGATTCTGTTTATCGACGAATTCGACAGCCTGCCTGCCGTGGTTATTGATCAGTTGGTGTCGCTGTTTCGGGACATGTATTTGAACCGAAGCCAATATTGTGTTCACGGCCTTGCCCTGATTGGTGTCCGTGCAGTATTGGGCCTGGACAGCCAGAGGGGATCGCCATTCAACATCCAGAGAAGTCTTCATGTTCCCAATTTTACGCTGGATGAAGTCACGGACCTATTTGATCAGTATCAGCAGGAAAGCGGTCAGATCGTTGAACCGGAGGTTGTTCATGGAGTGCATGAATCCACAAACGGCCAGCCGGGTCTCGTGGGTTGGTTCGGGGAGCTTTTGACCGAAAAGTACAATCCTGGTCAGAATGCGCCCATTGACATCTCAACGTGGAACACGGTTTTACGCAAGGCATTGTTTGTGGAATGGAACAATACTGTATTAAATCTGGTTAAAAAAGTTCGATCCGGATATGTACCAGATGTGCTGAAACTGTTTTCCAGCGCGGATGTGCCTTTTTCTCTGGATGCAGACTGGTGTGGGTATCTGTATCTTAATGGCGTCATCATGCCGGAAACATCTGTTGATAAACATAGTAATCTGGTTGAAGTTTGCCGCTTTTCCTGCCCTTTTATCCAGAAACGCCTGTATAATGCGCTGACCGATGATCTGATTGGAGATCGCCTGCCGCTGCTGGCGGTTGAGCCATTGGATGATCTGACTGATGTATTTGAGGGAGAAACCCTGAATCTGCCATCACTTATAGATCGGTACAAGGCGTACCTGGTTCGAATGAAGGCCAAAGGACTCAATCCCTTCAAGGATCAGCCCCGAAGAACCGATCTGCATTACACCGAAGCAGTCGGGCATTTTCATCTCTATGCCTGGCTTCAAGCCGCCATTGGCAGGCGTTGTGTAACCAGTCCGGAGTTTCCTACCGGAAACGGCAAGGTGGACATTCATATCCGGTGCAATGGAAAGAAAGGCATCATTGAGGTCAAAAGCTTTGTAGATATGTCAGAAACCAGAAAAGGCACGGAACAGGCTGCTGCCTACGCCCACAGTCTCAATCTGAATTCGGTTACGCTGGCCCTTTTTGTGCCGGTGGATGATGAAACTATTTTGGCTAAACTATCCGGAGAAAATCAATTTGATCTTGTAACCGTAACGGTAGTAGCCATCGGGTGGACATGAGGTATAAAGGCGATATTAAGGATAAAGATAATGGCTGAAAAAAGAATTTAATAATGTCATGAAGAAAACGGAGGAAAGAGACGATGATTGAGGCGATAACCAAGACCACGATTGAAACAAGACCGCGGAAGTCTGTGCGGAAAGTTTATCGCCTGCCATCCTGCGCGATGTGCATGTCCTGATAGCCGACAGTAGCGCCACCGACCGCAATTTTTTAACTACCGAGATGGCCTCATGGAGACTTGAAGCGGCCACGGCGCAGGCAGAGATGGCAAACACCGCCAAGGGTACATTCCTGGCCAATATGAGTCATGAGATTCGTACGCCAATGAGTGGGATGCTGGCATGACGGGGCTGTTGCTGGAAACTTCCCTTACGGAGAGACAACGTGGCTATGCGGGGAAGATCAGGACGAGCGGCGAATCGTTGCTTGCTGTCCTCAACGATATCCTGGATTTTTCCAGGATGGAGGCTGGAAAGCTGCATCTTGAAGTCGTTCCTTTCTCGCTGAAAGAGGTGATCGGCAACGTTGTGAATATCTTCGAGTCCCAGGCTGCGGAGAAAAAAATCAAGATCAATACATTCATTGATACGGTGCTTCCAGCCAATCCATTCAATTCACTCCAGATAAATCCGGATGACAAATCAACCGCCAGTATTTCGTTTAAAACAGTTTCGTCGGTAAGGGGTTTGTTCTGTTTGACCGATTGACGGATAACCGAGGTGATATAAAATGGATTGCCGCCGCATCTTTCGGCGATCACCGGCGCCAGGGTATCTGAGGCTACTGCCTGGTAGTAGGCGGCTGATTTCAAAACAAGCTGCGTTCCCCAATATGGGGTCATTTCCGCAATGGGTTCGCTTTCAAACCGGCCATACAGTGATCCTCTTCCCAGAATTTCCTTAGCCAGAATGCTCATGGCTGAACCGGTTACAAAATGAGGGCATGTGGGGGATTCCACCGCCTCCTGCATCAAACCCACCACATCAAAATTGTATTGGGGAAGACGGGTATTCTGAAATTCATCCAGAAACATCACAATCGTTGCTTCATGCCAGTCCGACACACGTCTGGGAAGTGATAACGCCCTATCCTCCGGCATGGTTACATCCTTTTTCAAAAAGCCTTCATAAAAATTTAACGCACTTTCCAGCTCTTTAAATTGATCCAGGTGATTTCTTAAAAATTCAATTACTCCTTCATGGGTTACATCTGTAGTGGAAAGTATGGTTGGATCCCTGAGTCGGAACGCTATGTACCTTCGGATAAAATTTTCCACATAATCAATGCTGAAATCCCATTTGTTCGATATCGTATCTTTAAAACTGTAGTAAACCGGAACCACGGACCGGTGAATATCCGCATGATGTTCCTGTTCAAAAAACAACCGGTTGACTACGCGCTTGAAGATTTCGGTCTTTCCCATACGCCGCCGCCCTAACAGCACCACGGACATACTGCGGCGTTCGATTGC
>CAIMCT010000053.1 GCA_903839535.1 uncultured Desulfobacteraceae bacterium | reverse complement strand
CTTTCCCTACACGACGCCTTCCGATCTGAGGGGCTTTAATCCTTTCCCCAACGCTCTCGTCCGCCATTTCTATTGATAAAAGTCCGAAAAGTGCCGAAGGGGTCGTTGAAAAACTGCTTATCAAAGATGGTTGGAAAATAAAACCATTTTCTCCCTTTGAAAAAGTACAAAAAGCCAGCTTCCTCAATGAATTGATATCGGATGATAAAAATAAATGGCTGCAAATTCCTTCAGTGCCGGCTATGCCCCACGATATCCTTCTTCAGCAGAAGATGATTGAAAAACCCTGGCGACCTTATGGCACAGAAAAATGTTTCTGGGTCTCGCAAAAAGATTGGGTTTACTCGGTGAAGTTTGAGTGCAAAAAAGTATCAGAAGAGAGTAGACTAATTTTTAAGGAATTGAAAGGCAAAGTTGATGTTTATCTCAACAATGAATTAGTTGCCAGCCATTCCGATCAAGCGCATCCCCTGATGATTGATGTAACCGGAAAACTAAAAGCGGAAAATCAGCTTGTGCTTCATTTTTCCAAGGCCGCGCCATCTGAGAAGTCCGATGAAAAAGACTCGTCAAAGAGAGGTGCAAGAGGCACCTATTTAGGTCCTAACCCGCTGCTTCACACTTCAGGCGTGGTTGGGGATGTCATTTTGGAACATACCGATGGAAGCCTGATCAATGAAATTATCACCGATTTCTCGCTCGATGATTCTTTCACAAAAGGCGATGTAAAGTTTGGAGTTAGTGGAAAGAGCAGGTTCACAACGGTGAAGGTGCAGGTTCGTTTATTGGCACCCGACGGACATCAGGTAGCTTTGTCAACCGTTGCGGCTGATGTGAAAAATGGAAGTTTTGCTGTCCAGCCAAGACTTACTGTTTCCAACCCCGAACTTTGGTGGCCGCGGGGATATGGCGAACAAAAATTGTATAAGGCCAAAATTGAGCTTCAGGTGAATGGGAACATTCATCAGGTGGAATACCGAACCATTGGTTTCCGGAAAATAACAATGCCCGATAACCTGCTCCATTTTGTGGTCAATGGGAAACCCGTGTTCCTGCGTGGTGGAGACTGGGTTACGCCCAATTTGCTTAGCGAAATATGGGATCCCGAAAGAGTGGGAAAACTATTGGATTTGGCCGAAAATGCCAATTTCAATGCCTTTCGTATCTGGGGACAGGTGGAAGCCCCAAACGACAAATTTTATGAGATGGTTGATGAGCGGGGATTTTTATTATGGCACGACTTCACCAAAATGCAATTTTCCGACAACGAAAAAAGTATTCAAAAAAGTGAAGAGACGGCAACCAAATTCCTGAAAAGGGTGAAACATCATCCTGCTATACTGATGTGGTGTGGAATTAATGAAGCGGCCATGTGGTGGCATGAGGATTACAACAAGGATTTTGAAGACCATGGGCCCTGGCCGGGTCTTGTTGCAGCCAAAGCAGTGGAGAAAGTTTGCAGGGAACTTGACCCCGATCGGTATTTTATTCCATCAGCCCCATTTGGCGGCGTTAATGCCAACGACCCACGCGAAGGGAGTACCAACGGGTATACGAATATGTGGTTTGTTCCGGGCTTCGACTATCTAAACTTTGCCAGTGAAGACACTCGAATTGCCTGTCCTACGTTGCACAGCATGGAGCAATTCATGCTGCCCGAAGAAATTTGTCCCCAAGGTTACACAACTCTATCACTTCCCGGAAACGAGTACCCTTTTCCGTCGACCTGGCTGCCCTATACTACCGGTGAAAGCTGGAAAAAAACAGGGCCGGTTGAACAATTTTACGATGCAAACGATGCTGCTTCACTGGTAAACAGGATCGGAATGGCTCAGGGTGTTTATTATCGTGATGTTGTTGAACGTCAACGCAGAGGTAGACCTTCAACCGAAGAAAGCGACCGTCGGTGCTGCGGGGGTTATATTTTTTGGAAATTCAACGACTCATGGCCCGAAATTTACAGCGCCAAAGTCGATTATTTTCTGGAGCCATATCATGCCTATTATACCTTGCGGGCGGCATACTCACCAGTAATTATATCATTTGATATTGATACTTTTATCTATTTGTGGGCCGTAAACGATAGTACCCAAACGGTTAATGGTACAGTTAAAATTCAACTTTACCATCTTGAACAATGCAAATTCAGAAAAGAAATTGTGAGGGAAATTTCGGTTGCTCCCGGCAAGTCAATGGTCTTAGTTCAACTGGATCAAGCAGGTATCCGTGCTTTCCGCAAGGAACATGTTCTTTTTGCCGAATTAAAAGACAAGGAGGGGAATGTGATTGCCCGTACCAACGCCCTTGCCGATATTGAAAGACGCTGTAATTTCCCCGATGCTAAACTTGAGGTGAAGGTGTTAAATAATGCCCTCGAAATTACTACTGATAAATTTGCAAGGAATATCAACCTTGAAGGCAATGCCGATGGGGATAAATTCGGATGGATGTTTGAAGACAATTATTTCGATCTGTTACCTGGTGAGAAAAAAGTAGTCCGTATCCTTGGTAAACATCAAAAAGGAAAAATCACAGCAAAAGCCTGGTACTCCTCACATTCTTCTACAACTGACTGGAAATTAAGTTAATCTCAACTCATACTTTTTTAAATGAAAACAAATTAAAATCAGATGAAATAAAAATTCTATGAGGTACATTATTACTCTTCTCATCTTGTCGCTCGCATCACTAACTGTGCTGCATGCCCAGTCCAGCCCAAGCAATAGCACCCCTCCCGGAAAGGTGTTTGTCTACAAAACAACCCACGGTCAGCCGCAAAAAATGGAAGTCTATTTTCCGGAAACGCACGGCAGCGGAATCAAAAAGGTGTCCGGCGTGCTGCTGTTTCATGGCGGCGGATGGAAGGGCGGAGACTTGAACCAGTTCCGATTTGCGTGTGCTTATTTCGCCAAACGCGGGCTGGTGGCAGCCACAGCCAACTATTACATGAACAGTGAGGACGAGACAAAAGCTCTTCCCCAACGTACCTCACGAAAGCGAGTGTGTGTAACGGATGCAGCGAGCGCGCTACGCTGGTTCAAGCAGTACGCGGAAGAACTGGGCATCGATCCGAACCGCATCGTTGTTGGCGGCGGCTCGGCGGGCGGGCACATCGCACTCCTTGCCTCGCTTCAACACGACTTGGATGACCCCTCCGATCCCAAAGCCATTGATACTTCTGTGTTGGGCTATTTGTTCTTCTGTTCTGCCTTCACCGCCGATGGCAAGGATAACGACAAGTCGGTGGATGCCTTTGCCCAATTGAAACCCGGCATTGCGCCCTCCCTGTTTCTGTTTGGCGAGCAGGACCCATGGCTTCCGGCAGCAGAAAAACTGGTTCCCGCCCTACGCCAAACCGGTGCGCGCGCCGAATTGCTGGTGGCCGATAAGGTTGGCCACATGTTCTTCACGAAACCGGAATGGTATGATTGCGCCTTGGTCGAGTGCGACCGCTTCCTGGTGTCGCTCGGAATTTTATCCGGCGAGCCGCTGGTGCACAAAACGGCCGGCATTGACTTCGACCCAGAGAAATCCAGTCGGTAATGGCCAATTACATTATACCTCTGTACCTCAAGTCGACCAGTTAAATCGCGAAGAATATAATGATGTTCATCGAGTGCACGATGTGGGAAAATGAAATGAAAATCAACAGTTATTAATCTAAATGAAAAAAAAAGACAACAATTCAAGAAGAAATTTCCTATTACAAGCTGGGCAATTATTGGCATGCGCTTCTGCTGCGGCCTTGGTCTCACCAGCCTCCCTTTTGGCACAACCTGTGGCACCAAACGATCTTGGTAAAAAGGCGCAAGGCAAAATCAAATTCTCAATGTATCTATATACATTACAGGATTGTCCTACGCCTCGTGAGAAACTGGATATCGTGGAAATTTGTCGTAAGACCCGGGAGTTGGGTATAGACGGCTTCGATTTTATTGGGAACGGTTATAATAAGTCCTGGGCGGAAATCAGGAAAATAACAGACGACTTCGGTCTCAAGACGATTTGCTATTCGGCTGGTGTAAATAAGTTTTTATCCCCGGATTTGGCTACCAGGAAAAGTGGGCTTGATGATTTTCAAGAAATCTTGGATATAGCCCATACGCTTGGTTCTGGCAGAATTATGATGCCTCAATCTGGTTCAAATACAGGAAATGATTCGGCCACGAACCGGAAGTGGATGATAGAGGGATTAAAAGATGCGCTTCCGATTGCAAAATCGCAGGGGATTGAAGTCACAATTGAAACACACAGTCATGTTACAGCGCCATTCAAGTGTTCTTCCGATTTTTTGGAGGCTATCGCAATAGTGCCTGACTTGCGGGTTTGTTTCGACTCCGGCAACGATTTTATGCATGGTGAAGATCCCCTTAAAGGTTATCTTGACAACAAGGATTATGTTACTCATGTACATTTTAAAGATTTCGCCAGCGGTGTTCCTGGAAAGCCGGGGCCACTGGCTATTCCCGGCACAGGAGTAATAGATTTGCGGAGCATTTTAGAAGCCATGAAAAAGCAGGGTTATAATGGATATATAAACCTTGAAAGAGGAAGTAAGGATGGCTGGGAGGTATACAGAGAGGGCATGAAGAAACTGGGTCCTTACATAGCTTGAAAAACCTAATATTTTGACTTATTAATAATATTAATAGAATGTTAATAGAAAATTTAGGTTGCCCGTGTACATTTGGCATAATAACAATCCTGAAAAAGTGTTTGTGAAAAAAGTTTATTAATAATGACTTGTTATTCACATGACCGCCGTCCTGGACATTGGTCATGTAAATTAAAATAAACCAAAGAATTAGCTAAATGTATTTATTGAGTAATTTATGTTAGAAATTAAGACTAAAATCCTGGTAAGTTTTAGAACGTCATCCAGTGAGTTATTTTGGGCGTTTACTACCATCCTGGTCTTTCTGGCAGGAACAGTTTGCGCATCTGTGCCCCTAAAAAAATCCGACAAATCTCAACTGATCATCTGGCAAGACACTCCTGTAAATCCCAATTTGGTGTCCCAAAAAAACGTGGGAAATAAAGTCGATAAAGACAATCAGAAGATTCAATGGGATGTTTGGGGGTTGCCTATCGGAAATGGCCGTTTAGGCGCTGTATTCTATGGAAATGTTGAAAAGGAACTTGTTCAGTTCAATGAAAACTCTTTGTGGAGCGGAGGGGATACCAACATATCTGTGACTAAAGCTGGCGCTAAACGGCCGGAGAACGGTAATTACGGGAGCTACCAGCCTTTTGGCGATCTTCTCATTTCCTTTCCCCATTCGAAATTCACCGATTACCGGCGGGAACTGGACATCAGCCGTGCTGTTGGAACAGTGACCTACAAGAGCGGTGGCGTGACCTATCATCGTGAATACTTTGCCAGCTACCCAGACCAGGTATTGGTCGTCCGTTTATCCGCTGACAAGCCAGGCAGCATTAGCGGCAGTGTGAAGCTTGCCGACCGGCATCTTGCCAAAATCACTGCTGAAGAGAACACGATCACCGCTCGAGGTAAACTCGACGAGAAGCTCTACATTTCTTACAAATTCACTGAAGTCGCTTTTGGCACGCCAGAGCAAATTGCCAACGCACCACATACATTCGCCGGTAACAACATGAAATATGAGGCCATGGTGCGGGTGATCAACGACGGTGGAACGATTAAAGGTGGAGCGGATGGCGAACTCAAGATGTCTAACGCAAACAGCGTGACCATTCTTCTGGCGGCGGGTACCGATTACCTGGCGGACGCGTCCAAAAACTGGCGTGGCGAAGATCCGGACGCCCGGGTGAACCAACAGATAGATGCTGCATCAAAACGGACTTACGAGGAACTATTATCACGGCATATGGCTGATTACCAGTCCTTATTCAATCGTGTACGACTCGACCTCGGCAAAACTGATCCGAGGAAAACCGCACTACCGATGGATAAGCGTCTTGAAGATTATCGAAAAATTCCAAACGATCCCGAATTAGTGACCTTGATGGCCGACTTTGGCCGTTACCTGCTCATCAGTTGCTCCCGGCCTGGATCTTTGCCTGCAAATTTGCAGGGTCTGTGGAATCCTGAACGCATCTGGGCTGCCTGGAGTGCAGATTACCATCTGAATGTCAACCTCGAGATGAACTACTGGCAAACAGGAGCGGGAAATCTCTCCGAGTGCGACGAACCGCTGATCTATTGGCTGCAGTCCGTTATGCCCGTGCTCACCCACCAGACAAAAGCAGAATTCGGCACGCGGGGCTGGGCAGCCGGATGGGGTTTAAACCTTTTTGGCGGCGGCAGTATCGGTAAGAAAATAGAAGGGGCATGGTTGTGCATGCACCTTTACGAAAACTATAAATTTACGCACAACAGGAAGCTTATGGAAGAGGTGTCCTTTCCGATTATCCGAGGCGCGGTCAATTTCTGGGAAGACAACTTAATTGAGAAAGATGGCGTTTTGCTTGCTCCGATGGTGCAATCGCCGGAGTGGGGTCCGACCGAAGACGGCGTTCTCTATGCACAGGAACTTATCTGGGAATTGTTTACCGATTACATTGAGTTCGCCGACATTCTTGGCGTAGACAAGATCCATCGTGATAAAATCGCGGCCATGCGCGACAAGCTGGCCACCCCGAAAATCGGCAAGCACGGTGATGTCATGGAATGGCAAACCGAATATCCACAAATGTGGGGCAAGGGACATCGTCACAGTTCTCACCTCGTTGGTCTGTATCCGGGGCGGCAGATTGCTCCATTGACGACGCCAGAACTGGCCAAGGCTGCTGTCGTGACCCTGGTGGACCGCGGAGACGGAAGCACGGGCTGGAGCAAGATCCATAAGGCCGCCATGTGGGCAAGGCTTTACTACGGAAATGAGGCTATGAATTTGGTGAAAGCGTTCATCCAGACGCACATTTGGCCCAGTGCTCTGTCGTCAATCAATGCCAGCGATAAATTCCAAATTGATGCCAACCTCGGCTTACCGGCGGTTATCTACGAAATGTTCCTACAAAGCCAGACGGGAGTAATTGATTTGTTGCCAGCCTTGCCTTCAGATTTTCCAAAGGGAGCGGTCTATAGCATACGGGGTCGCGGTGGCTTTCTCATCGATCTTACCTGGGACAAAGGTGAGCTCACCCAGGCAGTAGTGCATTCCACTTTGGGTGAGCCCTGCAAGGTGCGTTACCGAAACAAGATTATTACACTCAATATTAAAAATGATGAGAAAGTCATCTTGGATAAAGACTTGAGAATTATGAAATAGATGATGCAAAGAAAGATTTCGATTTAATATCTAAACGAATACGAATGAGGAATTTTAGAAAATATAGATCAACTACCTTATTGATAATATTTTTGATTATAGGTGGTACCAGCCTGTCAAGGGCGCAACTTGTACCTGACTATAAAAATCAAAAACTATCCATTGAGCAGCGAGTTTCTGACCTGGTAAAAAGAATGACATTGGAAGAAAAATGTGCACAGGTTACTGGAAGCAGCATCGATTATGGTCAGGAATCTTTAGGGGCAAACGAAAGATTGGGAATTCCTCCATTCGTAATCGTAAATGGTCCGTTTGGAGGCAAATTTAGAGTGGGTAGTTCTTCCTGGGATGTTAGACTTAAGGATTCAATTAAACTCTGAGATCAAAAAATTTATTCTTCTAACTAATTATAATTTAACTAATTATACTTTATGAAACAGATAATTCTAGTCTTTGTAGCTATCCTTCTAATGCCAATGATTTATGCACAGGGGGTGGTTACTCCTGATAAGGGAGCCAATGTTGCAGCTTCTGACAAGTTAATCCCTTACCAGACTGTGAAATATGATAAAGCCAGTCCGGAAAAGATGAAGTGGTGGGAAGACGCCAAGTTCGGCCTGTTTGTCCACTGGGGAGTCTATTCGGTTCCGGGGGGGATATGGTCTAAGGATAACACCTTCAAGAGCTGGCTCAATGGCAACGCGAATGATCTTGTGGAAGTAAAAGGATACGGCGAACAAATTTTGAAAGGCGCGCTAATGCCGCTGAGCGAATATAAAAAGATTGCCGACGTTTTTGATTGGTCCAAATTTAACGCGCAGGATTTCATCAATCTCTGTTTTGCGTCGGGGCAGCGATACATCGTCATCACTTCCAAACATCACGACGGCCTTGCCATGTGGCGGTCAAAAGCGAGCAAGTGGAATATCGGCGACGCCACACCCTACGGCCGAAAATCCGGGCGCGATCCCCTGAAAGAACTCGCCGACGCCTGTCACGCCACCAAAACCAATGGCAGTCCCTGGGAAATAAAACTGTGTTTCTATCATTCGCATTGTGCCGACTGGTGGGAGGAAGATGGGGTTGCTTTTGGTTACACGCTGCATCAGGATCCTGACGTGGCGACTTTCCAGCACTATCTCGACCGGAAGGTCAAACCGCAACTGACCGAACTGCTGACCCAATATGGCGAGATTGGCATGATCTGGTTTGACGTTCCCCGCGTTCTCTCCGTCGAGCAGGCACAGGAATTGAAGGATCTCGTCCATAAGCTTAGCCCTAACACCATCATTGATGGACGGCTTGGCCACGACATGGGCAATTACTCGAATACCGGCGACAACGGAGTGGTTGGTGTACCCGTTGACGTCCCATGGGAGACCGGTAGTTCTATCAATGAAAGTTATGGTTACAAAATCAATGCTCAGAAATACAAGACACCGGATGAGGTAATCAGCAAACTGATCCAGGTTGTCTCCCACGGAGGAAATTATCTCCTGAATATCGGGCCAAAGGGCGATGGCACAATTGCCGAAAAAGACAAGGAAATTCTTGCTGAGGTTGGCAAATGGACCAAGGTCAATGGAGAGGCTGTCTTTGGAACCCGGATGACGCCGTTCACCGGCGAATATGCGTTTCTGCCCCTGTGGGGGGAGTTCACCATGAAGAATAGTAAATTGTATTTAATCGTCACGCACTGGCCGAAGGACGGCAAGTTTGAGGTGCCGTTGTTGCAAAACAAAATCAAAAGAATCACGTTGCTGGCCGACCCAACCCGAAAACCGTTATCGTATCAACGGTCTAAAGACGCCAATGGCAATGACCTCGTGGTCGTCAGTGTGCCAGGCAATCCGCCGTCCACAGTGGCTACGGTCATCGCTGTCGAGTGCGAGGGCGACCTTCTCAAACTTTCTCCATTCAAGCACGGGTATAATCCGGTTAAAAAACAGATCTACCTGGATGCGGCGAATTTTCAGGCATACGCTTCAAACGTGAAAGCCTTGAGCCTGTATTATGACGGGGAGCAGAAGGCCATCGTTAATTGGAGACACGGCAAAGTCGGAGACCCGACCGTGGCATGGACCTATCAAGTGCCAGAGGCAGGTGAGTATAACATTGAAATAGACTACGCATTGAATAAACGCTTCGCAGGGCTGCCGGTTGATGTGCTCATCGACCACAAGAAACAATTCTCGTTCACCACTGAAGACACCGGAGGAGACAGCATCTTCAAAAAAATATCCGTCGGTACCGTGCGGCTGGAAAAGGGAAAACAGGATATCGCATTTGACTCCGGAAAGTCTGATGAAGCCAAGCCTTTTGTGATGCAACAACTCAAGGGAATTTATCTTACGAAAAAATAGACAGTCGAAACTCTTCTTTGATCAAATATAAAACAATATTCAAATATGAAACACACCCTCACACTCCTTACCGTCCTGTTGCAGGCTCCGCTAGCTGCGCTTTACGGGGGTAATGCACCAAAGCAGGCAACCAGGCCCAATGTGCTGCTTCTGTTTGCAGACCAGCATAATGCCGACTTCATGGGTTGTGCCGGTCACCCGATCGTCAAAACCCCCAACCTTGATCAGTTGGCTGCCAAAGGGGTGCGCTTCAGCCGTGCCTATTGCCAGGATGCGATCTGCGTGCCTTCCCGCACTGCGCTGATGACCGGTCTGTACCCACGCACCACTGGCTGCCTGGATAACGGGGATTCACCCGTGTCCCAGGCTAAGCTGTATCCGCTGCAGCAAGTG
>CAIMCT010000052.1 GCA_903839535.1 uncultured Desulfobacteraceae bacterium | reverse complement strand
CAGTAAATATACAGCACAAAGTAAAAAAGAGCAGAAAAATTTCCTCTATAATGTTTTGAATTTTATCTCAAAAGTAAAACGACAATTGATTGCTGACAGTGAATTAGAACAGCATACCGATGATGATAATATCGTTTTGCTGTATCAAAACTATCAAGATATTTTACATGCACAAAATGCCATTGATTTTGATGATCTTTTGTCGCTTACATATAACCTATTGGTGAATTATCCTAAGACTGCTGATTTATATCGACGAAGTTTCTTTGCTATCTGTATAGACGAAGCACAGGATTTGAATAATGCCCAATATCAGCTTTTACTTGCTTTGGCTAATGGTGACTTTACCAATATCATGATGGTGGGTGATCCCAATCAATCCATTTACCACTTTAATGGCTCCTCCCCGGACTATATGGATAAACAGTTTGTTGATGATTATAAGCCTATTGTTATTGAATTAAATGAAAATTTTCGTTCATCAAAAGCAGTATTGGCATCTGCAAAAAAAATTGTCCCTGATGCGGAATGTATTGCAGGAACGGTTAAGGATGGGATTTTTGAGATAAATAGCGTAAAAGATGAAGAAGCTGAATCACAATGGGTTGTCAACAAAATAAAAGAATTACTTGCCTTAAAGTCGCATAATGATATTGAAGGTGAAATCACCTATGAAAAGATGGCGATAATTGCAAGAAATAAATACATATTTACCCCGATAGAGACTCAATTAAAAGAGGCTAATTTCCCATTTTATTACAAAATGCCACCAGGGGCCATTCAGTTTGAGTCTGACTTGATGAATATATTTGATCTTGCATTAAGAGTAAGGCTAAATCCTCATGATAACTTACATAAGCAACGACTGTTAAGCCGTCTAAAGATAGAAACAGTTGAGAATATGAGTTGGGGAAATCTTATTTCACATGTATCCAGTGAGTTAAATAGAGATATCATCACACTGGTTACAAAATTAAGTGATGACGGAAATAATCTAAAACAAGTATTGGAACATTTTAAAGAGACTCTGAATGTTGAAGATGAAAACGAAAAGAATATGATCTTAAATGATCTTGATGAGTTGTTTAAACACTGGCTTAATTACGCTAAAAATACAGAAAATAAATCATTGCATCAATTTAAAAACGCTATGGCTTTGGGGCAAACCCATCCATTAACACAACATTCTGGCATAACATTAAGTACGGTGCACACGATGAAAGGTCAGGAATTTGATATTGTTTTTATTATTGGCATGGATGATGAAACTTTTCCTGATTATCGAGCAGTGCGAAGCGGAGGTATTGAGATGACTCAAGAACAAAACAATCTTTATGTCGCCTTTACCCGTGCAAAACGTTTTTTGTATGTTACATGGCCGCAAAAAAGGATGATGCCTTGGGGTGATAATAAAATACGGAATATTTCTCGATTTCTAAAGATTTTCAATGACTAAAATGACTGAGCTCGAAATAGGAAATGTGCTATTGACATTCTTGAAAACAGGGCTTACAAGAAATGCAGCGGACATAGAATGCTGCGCTGCTGATTTTAACGTTCTGGACGCAGCTTTTCAGATGACCGTTATCTGGCGATTTGAGCAAAAGAGAATGGTTTCCATGCTCAGCTTCGGTGGCAGGGGGGGCCGGATAGGGCGCAGTGCATTCGGGTGATGCTGAGCGAATTCTTCCAGCTGAACAACCATCTGATCTGGTTTGCCACGCTCGCGCACGATCTGGGAGCCATGACACCCAATTCTTGAAAGGCTGGAGAGATGACTACACAAGTTCTGTTTCAAAACCGACAGCCCAACCGCATCGCCACGCTGGAAGAGTATCGCAAAAGCGGCGGCTATGAAGCGCTGACCATGCGCTTGGGAAGTACTCAAGGTCCGAAGTGCAGCAGATCGCTCTTGATGCTGTACTTCTTGGCCGCGGGGGCGCAGGTTTTCCGGCTGGAAGAAAGTGGATGACCGTGGTCGAAACTGCGCCATTTCCCCGTTACATGGTTTGCAACGCCGATGAAATGGAGCAGGGAACCTTCAAGGATCGCGTTCTTATTCATACGGACCCGCACCAGATCATCGAAGGGATGATCATTGTGGGGTATTCGGTCCTGGCTGAAAAAGGGATTATTTTCATCCGCTCATCCTACGAAAATGCAGCACGGATACTGGAGCGTGAAATCGTCCGGGCAAAAGAAGCTGGTTTTTTGGGAAATAATATTCTGGGCAGTGGATTTTCGATGGAAATAGCAGTACATCGTAGCGCGGGCCGCTACATTTGCGGTGAAAATACGGCTCAGATCAATGCTATTGAGGGAAGGCGAGCTAATCCCAGGCAACCACCGCCATATTCCACAGAAAAAGGCATCTGGGGCCTTCCCACAGTAACCCATAATGTGGAAACCCTGGCCTGTGTGCCGCACATTCTGCGCAACGGCCCGGAATGGTTCAAAAGCCTTGCCAACACACCAACCGGAGCCGGGACCAAGCTTTACTGCGTTAGCGGCCGGGTGAATCGGCCCGGATGTTTTGAACTACCCATGGGAACCAGGCTAAGCGAAATCATCGAAGATCATGCTGGAGGACTGCCCGAAGGCTGTGAGTACAAGGCATGTCTTCCAGGGGGAGCCTCCACACGCTTTCTTCCTAAGGAATTCTATCACATTGAAATGGATTTTGACACCATGAAACAGGCAGGCCACCGCCTGGGAACCGGATCGATCATCGTGTTCGATCACAAAACCTGTCTGGTGGGCGCAACGCTGAACATGCTGGAATTCTTTGCTCGTGAGTCCTGCGGCTGGTGTACTCCGTGCCGGGAAGGCCTGCCATATATCCGGGATATCCTGGCCCTAATCGAGGCAGGAGAAGGCAGGGAAGAATTTATTCCCCTGCTGCGCCGGGTGAGCAAGTATCTGTGGAATTCTTACTGCGCCCTGGCGCCGGGTGCTGCTTCGCCGGTAGAAAGCCTGCTGACCTATTTTGAAGATGAAGTGCAGGAGCACATCAGCCAGCGCAGGTGTCCGTTCAAATGAAGTGGTCAAAGGTGACGGAACCAAAATATGAAATGGCAAGCGAATTGGGTCGGACCACCGCAACTGACTACAAATATGTAGAAAGTGGACACAATATTCTTCAGTCATTATAAAATTGGTGGAGATACGCTGTTGCCAAAATCATTGAACTGCGAAATCATGGTGCATTATGACAAGGGAGTAATGGTATGAGTATTTTAATAAAAACCGTTCGCATTGCAGGTTTTCGGGGTTTAGAAAATATTGAAGTAACTCTTGAACAAACCACAATTTTAACGGGTATGAACAATTCCGGAAAAACATCCTTTCTTAAGGCTTTGCAATTAGCTTTGGGTAATCGCCAATTTGTATCGCAGGATGATTTTTTTATCCAAAAGAGTTCTGTATCCGAAAAAATAATTATTGATGTATTGATTATTCCCATTGATGGAGGTGGTAAACAGTGTGAAAATTTTTTAGCCGATTGGGAAATTTTATTCACCACCGATAGAATCCGCAATGATGATATTGGCAATGCTTTTGTTCCACTTAGAATAGTTATTACTTTTGACATAATAAATAACAGTTTTAAGAGTCAACAATTCATTCTGCAAGGGTGGCCTGAATTTAAGCAGGGTGATGTTGATTGGTATGATGCAGAAAACGGTAAAAAATCAAATTTTCATTTTGATGAACTCCCTTTTTTCTATATGGATGCCCAAAGAGATATACTCGAGGATACAAAGTTACGAAGCTCTTATCTTGGAAAGATGTTGTCCAAAATTGAATTTTCTCCAAAAGATATTAAGGATATTGAAGAGCAAATCAAAATATTGAACGAAAAAGCGGTTAGCAGCAGTGATATTTTGTCCAATATCAAGACAACCTTAAAGGAGCTGGATACTGCAATGGACACCCGCAGTGAAGGGATAGAAATCACGCCTTTTACTAAAAAAATCCGTGATTTGAATAAAGGTTTAACGATTTATTATACTGACAGTCATGAAAGTTTTTCTATGGAATATCATGGCATGGGAACAAGAAGCTGGTCTTCTCTGTTGACGTTGAAGTCTTTTATTGCTTTGCTCTCGAAAAATGCTGAAAAAGAGAAGTCTGTGTTTTTTCCTGTCCTTGCCATAGAGGAGCCAGAAGCCCATTTGCATCCCAATGCTCAGAAGAAGCTTTTGGGGCAGATAGATGCGATTGCAGGTCAAAAAATTATTTCCACCCATTCACCTTATATCGCAGCAACGGCCAAGTTAGGCCATATACGAAATTTTTACAAAGATAAAATTGTGACTTGTGGCAGGATAAAGACGGATAGTCTGTCAGGAGAAGAAATTAGGAAAATAGATCGGCAGGTCATTAATAGCAGATGTGAGATATTTTTCTCCAAGCTAATTGTATTTTTTGAAGGAGAAACTGAAGAGCAGGCATTACCCATTTTTGCACAAAAATACTTTGGCAAATCATATGTTGAAATGGGATTGGATTTTGTAGGTGTAGGTGGATATGGAAGTTATTTGCCATTTATACGCTTTGCTGAGGCGTTTAATATTCCATGGCTAATTTTCAGTGATGCTGAAAACACACCAGATAAAAATGTTAAAGGCAGTGTTCAACAACAATTCTTAAAATGCGGCTCTCAGAAAAGTGAAACAGATTGCATTGTTTTTATAGATGATGGAAATGATTTTGAAAAACAGCTAATTAGTGATGGTTTTGGTAATGAAATTAAAAAAGCCATTGCTTCATTAGAAGTTTATACGAATGAAGAACATCGAAAAGCAAAAGAAAAAAGTCGAATAACAGAAATTGAAAGTTATAATGACGACAAGCTATACGGAGTTATAACGGGGAGCAAAACTCAATATGGCCCTGCTATCGCAGAACAGATTATGCAAAGTAAAAAAGATTTGCCTCTAAAGATAATTGCAATCTTTGACAAGATATCCGCTATTTTAAAAATGGTGGAGGCGAAAGCATGACAACCACAATTGAATTATCCGAAAAGCAGAAACATATTGTCTATGCTGAAATTGGCCCAATCTATGTAAAGGCCAGTGCTGGTAGTGGTAAGACACTGGTTTTAACAGAAAGGATATGCTATTTACTGACGAAAACCAATAAAAAGATCCTTGCCCTGACATTTACTAACAAGGCGGGAAAGGAGATTGAGGAGCGATTAAATAATATCTCGGAAATAAAGAAACGTATTTTCGTAGGGACTTTTCACGGTTTTTGTCAATCCATACTGGAAAATCATGGTAATTTAATAGGTCTTGTCAAAATGCCGCAAATTTTTGAAGATGAAACAGATAGACTGGAGTTGATTGGACAGGCGATTAAACAAACTCCATCCTATTCCAGTAAATATACAGCACAAAGTAAAAAAGAGCAGAAAAATTTCCTCTATAATGTTTTGAATTTTATCTCAAAAGTAAAACGACAATTGATTGCTGACAGTGAATTAGAACAGCATACCGATGATGATAATATCGTTTTGCT
>CAIMCT010000051.1 GCA_903839535.1 uncultured Desulfobacteraceae bacterium | reverse complement strand
CCCCCTTTTCTAAAGGGGGAAATCAGTCATAATGATCTGGATGGAACGAAGATCAAGGCCACCAAAATATATAAATCTGGTGGCCTAGAAATAAAGGATACACTCAGAAAGTGTCAACAAGAAAATGAAGGATGCCGAAATATGGCCTTTATCATAGACGACATCATGTTATCCCCGATCCGGCTTACTGTGTGGGTGGCGGAAAAACTCAGAGACGCGGCGTTCCAGGAAATGACAGATGATTCCAGGGTGCACGAGGAACTCCTGCACCTGCAGATGCGCTACGAGATGGGAGACGTCGGTGATGACGAATTCGAAGCAGAGGAAACCCGGTTGATGGAAAAGCTGGAAGAAATTCGAAAAATCAAGGAAGAACAGGCGCTATAAACGCTCATGGCGCGGTTTATGCCGTCCCCATAAATGACCAAAATATATAAAACTGGTAGCCGACACAAGAGCGTTTCTCACGCGAAGGCGCGAAGAACATTTTTTTCGTGTGTTTCGTGTATTTCGTGGTTTAAAAGTATTTTCATGTAAATAGAAAGGAAATGATCATGCGATTTGATGAGGCCATACAACAGGCGAAATTGGTGCTTCATGGACTGACAGGGCTCGACATATCTTCGATTGTCGGCGCGGAAAAAGAGGATGATGGCTGGCTTGTCCGGATTGAAGTGGTGGAAAAGCACTCAATCCCAGACAGTATGGACATTCTGGCGCTTTATGAAACCCGGCTGGATTCAGAGGGGAACATGCAGGAATTCAAACGTCTGCGCATGCGAAAACGAATCGACACGGATATCGAAGAGTAGAGCCGGCATCTTGCCGGCTGCTGCAGCCGGCAGGATGCCGGCTCCACAAATAGGAAAATTTCCATGCCTCTGGAACCCACAAGGGAAAATAGCGCCGGGCTGGCCGATGTAATTGACCGGATACTGGATAAAGGTCTCGTGGTTAATGCCGATGTTCTGATTTCTGTAGCTGGAGTCGAGCTTCTGGGTATCAAGATTCGTGCTGCCCTGGCATCTTTTGAAACTGCGGCCCGATATGGACTTGAATTCCCGTCCGGCACACAACTGGAAACCCCGGCTTGGAAAGAGGCTCTGGTTGCGCGGGAAGGATGTCCTCAGTGCGAAAAACGGGTCTCCATAGAAGAGCTGATATCCGATGGCTGCCCGTGGTGCGGATGGATCAGCGCCAGGGCGAAGCCCCGAATCCAGAGGAGCCTGGCCTGAAATGGCGATTAATCTGGATGAGGACAATTTAAAACAGGGTATTCTGGGGCTTGTTA
The DNA here is from genome assembly GCA_903839535.1 of uncultured Desulfobacteraceae bacterium. Classification (GTDB taxonomy): domain Bacteria; phylum Desulfobacterota; class Desulfobacteria; order Desulfobacterales; family Desulfatirhabdiaceae; genus RAAP-1. Next base: position 7,296 of record CAIMCT010000051.1, on the reverse strand, counting down.
TCGCTCTGGTGCAGATTATCCGGGATGCCCTGCGAATTCAGGCCATGAAACGCATGGAAGGGGGCGGACTTACGGAAGATGAAATAGATAGATTGGGGCGAACCCTCATGGATATGGACAGCGTAATCGAAGACATCATTCGGGAACAGGGCATTACCGAGACTGTTCGATCTGTCAGAGATGGACTGGACAGTCTGGTGGATGATTTTCTGAATCAAACGATTCATTCTGACCGTTTCAGGCATATTTGAAGTGGAGGTAGCTGACAGCCACCAGACCATGAATCTCATTCTGAAAAAATTGGTTCAAGAGGAAGTTCAGAACCTGATAATCATCCACCAGGGAGCTATACGCGCTTTGGTGAAAGATATGCTGGTGTCTGAAATTCGTAGCGCCACTCGGCTGGAGATGACTGGCCTGCTGGACGAAGCAGCGCTTGACACCGGCTCCAAAATCGCTCCGGATAACCAGGCTCATTGCCCTTCCGCAAGGGCGACCGGCCGGGTGCCCGCCCCCACGGTTGGCCGAAACGACAACACGCAAACCAATTGCCGCTATCTATATGCGATTGCAGGATCGGAAAAAATCATACATCTCGGACCGGTTGGTATAGAAGACGCTTCAGTATATACCATAACATCGAACGGATTGAGCGCAGTGGTTCACGCCTGTTCTTCCCAACCCTACCAGTCCAATGATCCGGAAATCGCACGGGGCTGGCTGCTTACGCATCATCGCGTGGTTGAAGCTATTTTCGAACAACTGGGGGATATCATCCCCGCCGGGTTTGATACTATTATCAACGGAGAAGGGGTTTTAAACCCTGATGAAACGGTTCAGGCCTGGCTGAACACCGAACATGATGCCCTGATATCCAAACTGGATCGAGTCAGCGGCAAACAGGAATATGGCGTACAGATATTCTGGGATCCGCAGCGAATCGCAGCCCGGATAATGATAGAAAATGAAGCGATCCGATGTCTGAATGAAGAAATCCGGTCCAAACCCGAAGGCGCGGCCTATATGTATCGGCAGAAGCTGGCAGACATGCTGAAAAATGAAATTGAACAGGAGGCGGATCGACATTTTCAGTCATTTTATCATCTCATTCAACCTGTCGTCGATGCGCTGCAGATCGAAAAAATCCGCAAAATTTCTGAAGAGGAGCCTCATCAGATGATCATGAATCTGTCCTGTCTGCTATCGCCGGAAAACAAGGACCGATTGGGCCAGGAACTTGAAAACATTGACGGGATGGATGGATTTTCCGTTAAATTCACCGGTCCTTGGCCGCCCTACAGTTTTGTGTAATGGAAGCCTGAATACATGATGGAACCCCGGCGCGGTGGTCATGCCACTCTGGTTGATCTGCTGGATCGAATTCTTGATAAAGGAATCGTGATCCATGCGGATCTGATGATTTCAGTAGCCGGTATTCCCCTGATTGGCGTCAACCTCAGGGCGGCGGTGGCCGGTATGGAAACCATGCTGAAATATGGCATGATGAGGGAATGGGATGAAAAAACCCGTGCGTGTTCAACCAGGGAACATGACATGCACCAGCTTTCGCTGTTTCAGAATGAAACCGTGATATTCAAAACCCTGGGCGCAGTCTGGTACGCCAGCGGGATTTATTCAGCCTGGCGATATGGACAAATTTGTGTCACGGAACAGCGGCTGATGATCTGCCAGCGTAAAGAAAGAATTCCTGTTTTTGAAACCGGTCTCAATCAGATTTTAGTATCTGAATTCAGCCACTGTCAGAATAATTCCAAAACAGAGACACCTCGTCTGAAACTTGTTTTAAAAGATGAGCGGGTGGTCATGATCCGATCTCCCAATATAAATTTGCTGAGGGAAGCGCTGAGCCAGAAGGCCGAATTGCACGGTTATTGTTTGATTGATGCAGCATCAGCACAGGATGATGATACCGAAACCTGTCCGCAATGCGGAAGACTGGCTCCGGTCAATATTCTTCTGGGCGCTGGATGCCCCAGGTGCAGATGGATGCGTAAAGGAAAAGTATGGGAAAAGCCATTGGAATTGATCTTGGAACCACTTACTCAGTAGTGGCGATTGCCGAAAACGGCCATGTTCAGGTTATTCAAAACGCAGAGGGAGACAGGTTGACCCCATCGGTCTATGCCGAAAGCGCGGATGGACATATCATGGTTGGGGCCATCGCCAAAAATCAGGCTTCGGCCAATCCGGGCCGGACTGTGAGTTCCGTCAAACGCCTTATGGGGTCGAATGCCCGGATACCGGTTAATGGCCGAAGCCTTTCGCCCCAGGAAATATCTGCGCATATTCTTCGAAAAATCAAAGCCGATGTCAAACGACAACTGGGTGAGGACGTATCGCGTGCTGTTATTACGGTTCCTGCGTATTTTAGTGATGCACAAAGGCGGGCCACCCAGGAAGCCGGTAAAATGGCAGGGTTTGAAATCATGCGAATCATCAGTGAGCCCACGGCGGCCGCGCTGGCTTATGGGCTGAACAGGTCTGATATTCAGCATATCCTGGTATGGGATCTGGGCGGAGGGACCTTTGATGTGTCCATTCTGGAGGTCGGCGACGGCCTTTTCCATGTACGCGCGGTTAATGGCGACACACACCTGGGCGGAGACGATTGGGACGCCCGGCTGATATCTTATCTGAAACAGCAAATACTGAAGATACACGATCGGGATATCGAATCGAATGCCTGCATGTTTCAACAGGTCAAGGAAGCCTGTGAACGAATCAAACGGGAGCTGTCGGTTCAGGATGAATCCCATATTTTTCTGCCTCTCATTGCCGAGCCTAATCATGATGCCATTGAAATTGAGATGACTATCAGTCGTCAGGTGTTCGAGGATTTGACACAGGATATGTTAAACATGCTGATTCCGCCAACCCGCCAGGCTTTAAAAGATGCGGAGCTGACACCGGCGGATATGAATCGCATAATTCTGGTGGGCGGCGCTACAAGAATGCCGGCGGTCAGGCGGCTTGCGGAAACCCTGTTTCAACAGTCGCCCGACACCCGGTTGAATCCGGATGAAGTGGTTGCCATGGGCGCCGCAATTCAGGCAGGGGTATTGAACGGAAGCGTTCAGGATGTGGTATTGATTGATGTAACGCCCCTGTCTCTGGGGATTGAAACCCAGGGCGGCCTGTTTACCCGGCTGATTTCCCGAAATACCACCATACCGGTTTCAGCCGAGCGGATATTCACCAATGCAGAAGACAACCAGACGGTTATGGATTTCAATGTGCTTCAGGGTGAAAGGGAAATGGTCAGAGACAATATCAGTCTGGGTTCTTTTCAGTTGACCGATATTCCGATGCTCCCCAGAGGAAAAGCGCATGTGGAGGTGACGTTTGAAATTGATGTAAATGGCATCCTTCAGGTCTCGGCTCAGGAGCTGCATACAGGCGAATCCGCCGGAATAAAGATTGACGCTGTTCATCTTTTGTCCGGGGATCAGATCAACAGGGCGGTTGCCGAGGCCGCCGTTAATGCCATAGCCGATGGTCAGCGCCGCAGCGAAATCGAAACATCCATTCAAACCAACCACCTGATTCAAGCCGCTGAGGCCTTGCTGTTTGGAACGGCTCGCCGGTTGTCAAAAGTATCTCGCCGTAAAATTCATGCGGGCATTTCGGAAGCTAAATCCGCTCTGGCTGGCGGCCAGTCCGAAGCCATGATTAATGCGAGCCAAGAGTTGACAAGCGTACTCAACAGTCTTCAGGAAAACTGTGAACGGGCATAATAGGTAGAGCCGGCAGGATGCCGACTCCACGCAGTATATACTGCAAACGGGCATAATCTGCACTTTCCTTATGCTCCCTCTCCCAGCGGGGGAGGGTTGGGGTGGGGGTCCAAAAGTGCAGATTGTGACAGTTGGCAGTATAACTCAAAATGAAAAGCAAAATATTGGTAAAATGCGAATTAAACCCAAATTCAGCGCTATGCCGGCACCTAAATTATTTCGTCCGAAACTAAAGGATGGCGAGACGCTGGTGCTGGAAGGGCAGGGCGGATTCAAATTCCATGAACGATCCGGATGGAAGGTGACACTCTTTTTTTTGACCAATCAGCGACTGATCGGCTGTCAACTGCAGAAAGTCACGATTGAAATCCCTATCGAATCAATCATTGGCATTACCAGCTCCACTCAGGTTTATGTCATGCGCAAACGTGAGATACTGCGCATCGCATGTTCCCCCTCGTGTAAAAGTGGCGGCGGCTTTCAATCACCAGGTGGTGATAGAGCCGGTCATGTCTGGTTTGTCATAAATGATATGGCGATATGGAAAAATGCGATTTATCGACTGGCTCTGCTGAAAGTCGATGAGCCCCTGATTGAAACCATCGGGCGTGATGTTGGCGCTGACAGCCGGGATATTCTTTGGTACTTGTGGCGCCAGCACCATGGATCCATTGATGACCTGGCCAAACTGATTCAGGCGGAGAATCACCGGGATGTGCTGATGCTGATTCAGAATGAAATCAATCCGGCGGCGATAAAGCGGGCCGGCTGTCCGATTCTGTCATTTGAGAGATCCCACATTGATCCTGAAACCGGAGAGACCATTGGATACGCCTGGTGGATGATGGGAACGCCCTCTGCAGATTTATCACGTCCTGATCGACTTCTGGATATCATGGATGAAGGCGACTGCATTCGGGTAATACTGGAAGTGAAGCAGGTCGAAAAAAGCGATCTTAGTCTGCATGTCAGCCGGGACCAACTGGTGATTTCCTCCGAAAAACCCGGCCATCAATGGACAGAAACGTTTCAGTTGCCAGTTGATGTTACATATAATCATCACGATCTGCATCTAAGGAATCAATTTCTTGAAATCCGGCTGTCCAAGGCCAAAGCATGAACTCTATAACCAGCGCCGAGGAACGTCCGATGTTTTCCATCCCTGAATTTACGCGTCATCCGGATCTGCGTCTGATTGTAGTCGGCGGTAAGGGCGGGGTAGGCAAAACAACGGTGTCATCCGCCATAGCGCTGTCTCTGGCGCGAAAAGGCCGTTCGCCGTTGACTGTTGACCGTTCACCGTCAATAGTTAACGGCCAACGGTCAACGGCTTTTAAACAAATCTATATTATTTCAACAGATCCGGCCCATTCTCTGGGCGACAGTCTGGGGATGTCGATTGGGGATACCCTGACTCCGGTGGATTGGAAATCCTGGCTTGCAGATGGCTCTTTGGAAAAGGATGAGGACGGGTTAGCCGCAAGGCCCATCAATCTGTTTGCCATGGAGCTGAATGCCGGACGGCTCATGACGTCATTCAAGGAAAAACACCGACAAGTTCTGACCACGCTGGCGGATCGGGGAACCTATTTCGATCAGGAAGATATTGCCGAATTTCTTGATCTTTCCCTGCCAGGAATGGATGAGGTAATGGCCATCATGGAAGTGTCGTCCATCCTCAAATCCGATGCCTGTGATCTGCTAATTCTGGACACTGCGCCCACAGGTCACACCTTGCGAATGTTAAGCCTGCCTGGCCAAATGAAAAAATGGGTCAGGGTTCTGGATCTCATGCAGCAAAAACATCGGTTCATGAAGGCATGGGCCAGCAGAAAATCATATATCAGGGATGAATGCGATGCATTTCTGGATATGCTGTCAGTTGATATGGACCGGATTGATCGTCTGCTTTCGGATCAGTCCATCACCCGATTCATTCCGGTGACCATCCCGGAGCCGATGAGCATTGAGGAAACCCATCGACTGGTCGTTGCACTGGAAGGAATGAATATACCGGTGAAAGATATTATCGTGAACCGGACTGCGGCTTACCGGGACTGTTCGATATGTTCGGTTCAATACGCAGATCAGCAGCCATCTCTGGCGCGCATTAATGAATTGTTTTCATCCTGTTCCCGGATTCATCTTCCCCTGTTTCCTTCAGAAATACATGGCATTACGTCCCTGTTTTCTATAGCGAATTCATTTGATGGCATCACAGATATTCCAGAGCATAAATTCAGAAAAGAGGAAGCGCTAAGGAAACCTGAACCTGAAATAAACGCCAAAGAACGCCAGCCCGAAAAAAATATTAGCGTCTATTCGCGTTCATTAGCGGTTGATAGCATAAGTAGTGGCATGGCATCTCTGTTTCCGAAAGCTGATGCATTTTCCGGTGTTAGAGGTATTCCAGAGCAGAATCTGGAATTTATTCTTTTTGGCGGCAAAGGCGGTGTGGGAAAAACGACCATGGCCGCATCTACGGCGCTTCATCTGGCCCGAACATTTCCAGATAAGAAAATCCTGATTTTCTCGACAGATCCCGCCCATTCGCTGTCCGATGCCTTCGATCAAGCCATCGGCAACACGCTGAAACCCATTGATTATCCCATTGATTATCCTATTGATTATCCTTTGCCTGACGGTCAAAAACGGGATAAAACCAATCTGTTCGCCATGGAAATCAATGCAGATACGCTTTTTGAAGATTTTAAGGAGTCTTTTAAACAGGACATATCTGCAATGTTCGATCAATTTCTGGGAAAAGGCATGGATATCCGGTTTGATCGCCAGGTTATGGCCGAGTTGATATCTCTTGCGCCGCCAGGAATTGATGAAATCATGGCGCTGGATAAAGTTATGGAACTAAGAAAGGAGAATGCCTTTGACCTGTTCATACTGGACACATCGCCGACCGGACATCTGCTGCGGTTTTTAGAGCTTCCATCCCTGATTCGGGACTGGCTGAAATCATTTTTCAGGTTGATGCTGAAATACCGGGGCGTGGTTCGACTGGTTCGCGCCGCCGAAAAAGCTCTGGCTCTCTCCCGAAACATTCGCATGATTCAGGAAACCCTGATCGACCCGAAGCGTACCGCATTTATGGCTGTTACTATTCCGGAGTCACTGGCTGTTCTGGAGCTGGCCCGCCTGCTGTCTGCAATAAAAGCAGCGAAAATTCCTTGCCATCATCTGATCGTCAACATGATGGTTCCTCCCGGCCCATGTCCGTTCTGTTCGGATCGAAGAACCCAACAGCAGAGCCATCTCGATCAGATTCAATCCATCTGCGATTCGATACAGGTGGTTCAAATCCCACTCAGCCCTCATCCCATCAGAGGGCTGAATCAACTTTCATAATGACTGATTTCCCCCTTTAGAAAAGGGGGATTTGAAAACGGGGATAAGCTGGGTTGATGGAGATTGCCATATATTTTAGTGAAAAACTGGTCTTATTTTCGTTCTTCTTATATAATTATATTAAATTTCAGATATTTAAAAAAACAAGGATGCAAAAAAACGACTATCGGATATGGTTGAT
>CAIMCT010000050.1 GCA_903839535.1 uncultured Desulfobacteraceae bacterium | reverse complement strand
TCGCCATATTTTGGTGGACGAATTTCAGGATACCAATCCTGCACAGGCAGAGATTTTGAATCTGCTGGTTAGTAGAGCAAAAGATTCATCGTTTTATGTAACGGGCGATGACTGGCAAGCAATCTTTAACTTCATTGGCGCATCAGTTGGAAATTTACTGAATTTTCAGAGGACATTTCCGGGGAGTAAACAGTTCATATTGGACATGAATTATCGCTCAACTCCCCAAATATTAACAGCATGTTTCAACTTGATACAGCATAATGTCAGGAAAATTGAGAAATCACTTCTCACCGAAAATCCAGATGGGCAGGCTGTCCTTGTCATTGATGCTTCAAATGAAGATGACGAGGCCATCAGGATTACACAGGAAATTCAAGGGCTAGTATCTGATAAATACGAATACCATGACGTGGCGATACTATACCGAGCCAACAGTCAGAGCCGAGTTATCGAAGATGTGTTCTCGCAAAACGAGATTCCATATCATATAGAAAATGGAATGACTTTTTACCAGAGACGGGAAGTAAAAATCCTGTTGGATTATCTGAGACTGATCCATGATCCGGAGTCTGTTGAAGGAGATGATGCACTTAAAAATGTCATCAATGCTCCAAATCGCTACATCGGGAAGAAGTTCATTGCAGAGCTGGAAGAATACGCACAACATGAAAACATTAACCACCTATACGATGCGTTAAAAAGGAAGCCGGTCGTTGTTCCATATCTGAAGCATAATATCCGTGAGTTCATCAAATTGATTGACTCTCTTATGCAAAAGATAGAAACTGCGAAACCGGCTGAAATGATAATGATGTTGCGGGAAACACTTGATTATGACCGATGGATCTCGGAGGATGATATTCCAAGTCCGGATGATAACCTGATCGCAAACCTGAACGAATTACAAATTGCGGCATCGAAGTACAAGGACATTCCGACATTTCTCAATTACACTGATTCGTTCAGAGATCAAACGAGGAATGATAAAGCTGGCGTGTCACTGATGACAATACATAAATCAAAGGGATTGGAGTTCCAGGTCGTATTCTGTATAGGATTTGTGGATGGGGTGATGCCCAATGTGTGTGGAGACATCGAGGAAGAGCGGCGAATCGCTTTCGTTGGAATATCCAGGGCGATGAAATTACTTTACCTGTCTCATGCAACAATTCGTATGGGCAGACCAGTCAAACAATCACCATTTCTGGATGAGATATTGGGGCTTAAATAATAACACTCTTGCAAACATATCGCTTACTTGGCGCTGGAAAATATTCCAGTGCCAGGGCGATAGATTAATTTATTTTTTTGATTTCTAATTATATTACTCGATTATCAAGTTTTCTTTGTAACATGTTGATATCGTTGTACTTAAAAAACAAAGATTTTTTAAAATATCCTATTAAATCAAGTACTTACGTTTTCTTCGAGACAAAAAACTTGATAATCGAGTTTCCGTAACCAAATAAGGAATGATAAAAAAACTGTTGACATCTGTTATTTTATTCTACAAAGTCAAATGCGGATGATCTGATTTGCTGGTTCTAATATTACTTTTTCGGTTTATTAAGGAGAAATCGTCGAATGGTAAAAAATCGCTGTTGCATGTATTTGATTTGTTATTTGACTATCGTTACCTGTGTTGGCTGTGGACAATCAGAAAATACACCACCAGCTGCTCCAAATCTCTCAATACTAACCATTGAAGCCAAACCAACCGCAGTAGCAGCCGATGCATACAGCACAATTACCGCTACTTTGAAAACCAGCGCCGGAGCCCCCATAACCGGTGAAAAGGTCACAATTGATTTCAATCCAAAACCAGCGCCGTCACGTGGCACGATTCAGACACTCAACGATATAACGGACATTAAAGGAAATGCAACTTCCATATATAAGTCCGGTTCCGTTAAGGGAGTGGATATTATCCAAGCCACTTATGCGAATGCCGACCCCAAGTCAGTTGCAATTTATGTGGCAGCTCCAGATTTCCCAATACTAACCATTGAAGCCAAACCTACCGCAGTAGTAGGAGTCAATATACGCAGCGCAATTACCGCTACTTTGCAAACCAACACCGGAACCCCCATATCCGGTGCTAATGTCGCTATTGAATTTACTGGGGCTGCGATTCCTGTAGGTTCCATTACGCTTGGCAATAATATCACGAATATTAAAGGAATTGCAACTGCCACATATACGTCCCAGTGCTGACGCATCAGATACGATTGAGCATCTCAAGTCGGAGCATAGTGAAAATTTTGGAAATATCCTGAGCCTGTTGCGGTTGTCAGCGGTCAGTGAATCAGTGAAATTACTTCTTCGGATCACTTGGTTGGCGGAT
>CAIMCT010000049.1 GCA_903839535.1 uncultured Desulfobacteraceae bacterium | reverse complement strand
CGCAAAACGCATGTACTTTCCAAGATCATGACTACACCCGTAGCGGACTCGCGTTCTTTCTTCATCTCTTCCAACTCTTTCTCCGCTTTGGCAAGCTGGACGTTGAGAGCAGCAAATTCGGCCCTTTCCCGTTCACGAATTTCCCGAAGGTCCTCAAGACCAAGACGGAGAAATTCTGCTTTTTCGTTAGGGGACATATCAGCCACAGGCCGCGAAGACGCGAACATAATGGCCCTAGACGGTCTGGAAGACGAATAGCCGGGAATCGCAGGCTTGGAAGATGATGAAGGCTTAGAGGTGCCTTTCGCGACGTCGATAGCAGTATTAATCTGCTGAGCCCGAAGACCCTGAGCTTTTGCCCATTGACCTATCCAGGTGCCCGCATGAATAGCGCCACCCGACATCCACCAAATAAAAACCGCAATTGCAAAAGTACGTGAAGAAAAGGCCCAAAGGTGACGCCTCACAAACCACCAAGCGAGCCCGAACTTGGAGCGCTTCTGAAATTCCCGTTGAAAAAGCCTTGCGCCGGTGCCGCCGTGCTGAGGTGCCGAAAAGCTATCGTAGAATGGAAAATAATATGGGTCCAGGGTGAAGCTCTGCGTTATCTCCGTAACCCACTTTTCATCTACGAAACGCTTCTCTATGACGTTAATCCATGCGGTATACTTTCCCGTCAGGAATCCGGCAATCACTTCGTACCAATCACCCATTTGTATGCGGAAAAACGGGTCGCGGCGAGTTTCGGTATTTTGCAGGAGCATCCGAACCCCGGCCGCTTTTACGACCTTCGGAAAGACTTTCCCGACCTCTTGCGTAAGCAATTCAACAGTAGCCCCTGCATGGCGTATGTCACCCAACCAGGACAACCAGGCCGCCTTGATCTCTTTTTTTGCCCCATCGCCAATAAAGACGTGGACCTCATCGATAGCAATATGACAGGCGGTTAAGTCTCGACCCTTAAAAAAATCCCAGGGACCAGACTCACCCTCCCGCCAGGTGCGAAGAACATCTTCGGGTATAACTTCCATACGATCTTGCCATTTTTCGATGGATATCGCAGGATTCTTGCGATTCATCTCTGCTGCTATTTTTTCAATGAATATCGGCAAATTTGTAATGAAGCGTCCCTCGGATTCACGCAGAAATGTATCCAGCAACCACTTGACAGTATGGAACGTTTTACCGGAACCGCTGGCGCCCGTCTTTAGCTGAATTACAGTTAGTTGCATAGGAACCACCTTGCCCCAATGACGTAGACCCCTACCGCCAAAACGACCAATCCCAGAACAACGACTTCCCGCCAGCAGCTACGCCAGAAACCAGAATTTCTCATGGTAGTCGCTTTCCGATATAAATCAGGGTTTCGATAAAGACGAAGAGGTAAATTGACCACATGGAAAACCCTTTCGGGTTAGAAGCCGGGCAACAATTCCTTGATGATATGCACGCAGGAAATGGCCATCTTAATCGTTATCCAGACCGTCAGAAGTGCAATGCACAACTGGACCGGAAACCAATCTTCTGCGATTAAGAGATAACTCTTGACGTCCGCGATCATATACGCACCCTGATCAGGAATCACATCTGACATATTCGCGGCAATCTGATCAAGTATCCATATCAGCCAATTATTGGCGACTTCCCAGACCCACTTAATGAGCCCATTAAAGAGCCACTTTAAGATCTTAAGGAAGACATCAGATAATAAAGAGGCAATCATATAGAACCTCAAAAAGTGCGAAGGAGTTCGACGACCCGAAGAGTAAATACAATGCAGACCGTTAAAACAAAGAGCGTACGGATAATCTGCTGAGCCAACCACATGGCCTGACCCGAAGGTGTACTCTGATCAAAACGCCAGGGGATTGCACAGGAGATCGCCGGGACAGAGTTCCACCCATCTACGTGAAATTGCATCGGCGAAGGCACGGCGGCACCGGCATTATTCATGTTTGAAAGCATGGACTTACCCATATCAGCCTTAGAAAGCAATCCAGGCGAATTAGGAGTTATCCGCTGATCTCCGAACGACCCAGGGCCGCCCACCATGCCGGAAGAGCCATTGTCCGCAGAGGGCCGATACGAGGAATCACCCGCATCCGTGTCAGGAGGGTTGCCGTTTACATCTTTAGGGTTCTGCATTGTGGTAAGCATCTGCTGAAGTAGATCATTCGTCGCCCCGAGCTTGCAGAGATTCATATCCATGTTATTTAAGGCTGTAGCGTTGGTGACAGTCTGGTTGCGAAGGTCGGCGAGATTATTCGCCATGCCAGCCATGTTATTTGAGATACCCGTAACAATCGGAATCATGTTCCATAATGAATTTTCGGCATCTGCATCACGTACGTCCTGAGTGGCCGAATAGGAAGGGACCGCCAGGGCAAAGACGAAGATTAAAGGCAGCAGTTTTGACATACGGCACCTTACCAAAAATGGGATTGATTCTTTGCCAGGATTGCCAACCGCCAGAATACGCCAGCAAAGACCATACAGGCCACGATTGCGAGAATTTCGAGGTAATTACGAGACAAGGAAACATCCTGCGAGATATGGTTGAGCACCAAGACAACATTAGAGTCTATCATGTTAGGGTCCATCAGCGTGTACCCCGGTAATGCCAGTAAGCCCAGGATGAACGACCTTCAAGCTTTTTTGGACCACCCGCCCAGGAATGAGGCGACGTATCGCCACTATCAGATTCTTCGTAGCAATCATCCAGACAGGAACCTTCTTTAAGCACACCCGCCCATTGGAGACCTCGAATAATAACAAATAAGGCCGCTTGAAGCCCGATACAGATGGCGCAGACACCGCCCATAATTTTTATACCAGCTACCAAGTAATCACGGACATCCAGGGGAACAACGGCAGGTACAGGAGTTGGAGGTACGGGGGAGTGATCAGGACCACCAAAGGAAGCCTGGGGAACCCCGTTGTTAAGGGTACCTTTCTCGACCCCCGCAGCAACCACATCCCGGTATTGTGTCCCATCCGAAGTATCAGCATTCCAGAATGGAGTTCCATCAGGTTTCTCACCGACCAAGAGAACCGCCAAAAAATCAGATTGAACGTTATCAGGCAGAGACAGATTATAGGCAACAATGGAATCTGAGTCACCATTCAACCTGAAAAAAACGTGGGTTTGTGGGGCAACATCGCCCTTGTAGAAAAACACCTGAGAATCGCTGATGGACGTCATTGTTCCCCAAGCTCCGATAGAGCTATCCCAGACATCCACAGAGGCTGTAACGAGGTCAGGCTTACCGATCGACGCGTTGACCGTGCCGAAGTCGAGGTAATACGTCGAAGCCTTAGACACCGACGCCAGCAGCAATATTGCAAAGATTGTGTATTTCATGTTTGCTCGAAAAAAAGGAAGGGCCCCGCCCTTTCGGGCCCCACCAAGCCGACAGGGACCGCCTAGATCTTGCGGAACCAGGCGATACCTTTCTTGATCACGAAATACGCGATCATGCCACCCACAGCAATGGCAACGACTGCTCCAAGCTTGGTGATGGCCTCCGTAATGAACGCACCCACGTCGCAGCCGGTTTCGGGGATGGTCACGCCATCCGCCAACGTCATGAACATCTTATTAAACAACTCCACGAGACACCTACTTTCTGGCCCAATTGGGCCTATATGCATCAGCCGCCCAGGGCAAACGCCCCGGATAAACGGCTAACTTTTCAGACATATGCGAACAACATTTACGTTCACAAAATTTTCAGACTCACGTTTGATTGAAAGAATCAAACAGAGAGAACCTACTGGATAAGGTTTTCTGCTGATTTCATCCAAATCGATACGCAAGGAAGAAACAACTTTCTGCGAAAGAGGAATAATCAAGTGCTCATGCTTGTAATTCTTACCGATATAAAACTTATGATTTCTCATAATCTACTCCATGAACTTCGTTGCCCTGCGAGCATTACCGGAAACCCAGAACGCCCACCAAGTAGCCACGAAGAACGCAAGACCCTCGAAAAAATGGTACGTGATAAATTGCCAGCTAGAGCTAAACATATTGATCTAACTCCACTGGCCTCGACGCGTAAGCCTCTACCGCTTCACGCACCATTGTCAATCTGGCATTATCAAGGCGATTCTTACAGTTTTTTGCGAGGTTATCGAACCAAGCAAAAAATGCAGCTTGATCTCCCCCGTTTGTTTCAATAAGGTACTTCCGCAAAATCGCCACGGAAGGACCACATTGTTTCGTAAACCATGCAAACAGTTTCGACATCGAAGCAGATCGGCGTTGCGGAATGGTTACGATTCGCCCAAACTCCGTTAAAAGCAGCTCCCACCACGCAAGACGCTCCATACGATCAAGGTGACCACCTGAACCGGTTCTATCCCGGAAATCGATGCAACCGCCGACCAATGCGGCGATTTTGGTAGCCAAATGGAATTGATCAAGAGAAGAAGACAATTCATTGAAAACAGTCCGAGACCGCTTGCCGGAAAACTCACACTCCCAACGAATAGCCGAATTTTCACCGTGGGATTCAAGTGCCTTGTCATAAATCCTCAAGTACTTCCCGTTGCCCATAGAGCCTCGACGACCGAAACACCAACCGTCGGAAACCTTAACGAGTGATTCGCCGTCAAGCTTATACTTTTCCAAAGGCTCGACTACCAAGAAACCTTGAAAATTGCACTTGAAAACCGCTTCTTTTACGGTTTCTAGAGAAACAGACCTATTGCAATCATCCACAGCACAATCAAGGCGAGAAGCCTTGAATTGCTTTTTAGCCAAGAACTTCACCAGGTGAAAAACAGCTTCTTGCCCGATATGATCACACGCGCCACCAGAAACAGAAACGCAGATATCATCCCGACCGGAATCCTCCTCATCGAAGTACAGCCGCACACTTTTGTCAAAGACGTACTTCCTCGCGTAGAACATTCCGCCACGATCTTGCTTTTCGCCTTCACCAAAGAGTGCCTGCAAATAGCACAAAACCGGCCAGAGAAACGCTTTAGGAAGCGAACCTTGTATCCAGTGTATGCGGGAAAGATACTCTGACATCATATGAGTCCTAAACTAGGCTTTGTCAATCTGCCCCCCGTAATACCAGCCGGGGGGACCCAACGCTCGCGGCCAGCCTGGGGGTTCGCTCGGGCCGCGAACCCCTTCAGCTGGCCGCTGCAGGGAATTACGGCTTCTTGGGCGGCGTTGCCGCCGTATGGGTGCCGTAGATCAACTTCGGGCTCTTGGCCGCAAAATCAATCTCGCCCTCGAAGCGAAGAGACTGGCCCTTGAGGGAGGACATGGGAGCGACCAGGTCGGGCGTGATCTGAATAGACGCCATGCCGCCTTCCTGGACAACCTTCACGGAACGGTAGCAGGTGCCTGGGCGATCATCCGGAGTAAACTCAACAACGCTATGAACCTTGCCAATGCAAACATACGAGGTAGGCATGATATGCCCTTTCAAATGACCGGAGCACTATTGCCCCGGAACGTTTCAAAATGGACAGAACAGGCTTTGTTGGGCCAGTTCTAACTCTCCTGCCGAGGGCAGCACCTGCCCGAACTCCGAAGCAAACGACGCTTCATCGTCGGCCAGGTGCTCTAGCCCCTGCGCTACGCTTCGGGTTTTAAGACGGCTCCGCCGGAAGATTTTCCCCGGTTCTCGCTCGATTGCGTTGCCGTAGAACATTTCAGCCATGCACCAGGGGGAGGGAGTCTTCATTGGGAAAATGTCAGAGATGAAAGCAACTCGGAACGGAAAGCACTTGACGGATTCACCCGGAAACAAGGGGAACCACGGCTTTGGCAAAAGGGCAAGGCTGGACAGTGGGGACTGTCCAGCCTCGCACACAGGGCTACCAGCGCATGAAAAAACCTCGGTCAACGCCGCTTGGCTGTTGAGTTCCGAGGTATCTGATTGTAAGCTGGTAGCCACTTGCATGGAACTATCCTTTCCGTGCAGGACTTGCCCGCTAAGGCAAGCGAACCAAGCAGCGCTAACTGCTTGGTTCTTTTGTTTTGAAACAACGGTTTAAGGTCCGATAGCTGAATGACCAATATACGTTATGTGACTTTTTAAGGTTTTCACCTAAACACGTCAAGATATTTTTACACTAAATCCACGTCCGAAGCAAAATATTATCCTAACTCTTACCTAACAGGCTCATCCAAATCGGAAGTTGTGTCAGGAATACGAAGGGCCTTGAACGCATGGCGAATCTCTTGAAAAGTTAAACCGTGTTCCGCCAGGTGAAACTCGATATCACTGGACTCCCTCGACCTGGTGGACGAGGACTCCATCGGCGGATGGCGTTCAGGTACCCATGATACTGTTTTGATTGTGTCACCCAGGCGAACCACGGAAACAAACCGAGAACAGCCAACCACCTGACCAAATGTTGCTTGTAGCCGGCTCATGGTACCGATTCTGGGAAGCCATCGGTCTGGATCACCGCCGGCTCAGTACTGAAATTGGAAGTTTCGACGCCACTACCGACCAGGCAAGCCCTCATATATAAGTAGCTTTTCTTGCCTTGTTTCGTGTAATTGGCCAGCAACCCCATTATCCCAGATTGACCTGCCTTACCATCAAAACGAGTAATATAGCCCAATAAATAGACCCCGCCAGTATTGACCACCGCGGTGGACGTGATCTTATCTGTCTCAGTCACAGGGTTGCTATCGACGTAATCCACGACATCAGAGAGGGAAAATTCTGTCTTTATCCTGGCAGAACCAGGAGAAACGCTCCGGACTGTGACATCAAGATTTAAGCCGGTATCCACATAGCTATAGCCCGTCGTAGTTACCGTACCCTCTGGGGAAACAGTCTTCTGAGCAACAGGGATATGCTTACCGGAATGATAGCCCGCTGTCGACCCATCTTCGACCAAGAGAAGAGGCTCAGCCCGAACAGATTCTTTCGAGAGTTCCCGAGTAGCCCGCAATACGCTGTTAAAGCCTGCTGTTAGCTGCGCCTGATATCTCCCCGAGTTAGTCGCGGCCGAAGCGGATATCTGCAGGGCAGGAACCGTATCCAGGCCCAGTGTAAGAATGTCTGAATCCGTATATTGAAGCAAATAGTATTGAATAACCCATACAGACGATGAGGAAGCCCCAATCTGATCAATCAACTCACTGACACGGGTCAAAACCTCAACCCTATCGGCTACAATTAACAGACCATCCGTAAATGCAGTAACCCGCCCTTGCTCTGAAAGCAAGGTCTGAATCGAATCCTTTAGCCCCTGCTGATCTAACCTGTAAACACGCCTGGCAAGAATGCCCTTATCTTCCGGTCGAAGATCTCCGAGGAAGTAAATCGAGCCCGCTTTCGTGAGTTGACAACCCAGGCGACGAGCAGCTCCTGCGAGGACTTTAGATACTTCCTGATCATGGGCCTCAATCGTGATTGGGTCAGAGTCCAGCTTTGAACTCGATATAACGGATACCCCGGTTTTATCGCATAGAATGCGAATCAGGCTATCCAGGCGGATACCAGCAGCAGTTAGAGTTATTCGCGGTTCGTCCGCTGGTCTGGTGGCAGCCCAGGCACCTGGAGGGACCTGCTGATAAAACTGCTGAAAGACCGGGCGGAGGTCTTCTCTAAGAGAAGTGCAGGAGCAGAGACCGACCATCAAAGCGAAAAATAAACACCTACTTAGAATTGCCCATAATCGACATACGCAAAATACTACCGTCGTCAAGAACAACGACACGACGCCGAGAATCAATCGAACGGACTGTCTTACCAGCATGAGGACCATAATCAATCTTCTCCCCGACCCGATATTCCAAACCGGACCGCAAAACGCATGTACTTTCCAAGATCATGACTACACCCGTAGCGGACTCGCGTTCTTTCTTCATCTCTTCCAACTCTTTCTCCGCTTTGGCAAGCTGGACGTTGAGAGCAGCAAATTCGGCCCTTTCCCGTTCACGAATT
>CAIMCT010000048.1 GCA_903839535.1 uncultured Desulfobacteraceae bacterium | reverse complement strand
CATACTGAAATGATGATCAAGGCCATTTGGTCTCATCAAAAAAAGTGTCAACTATACTGCCAACTGTCACAATCTGCACTTTTGGACCCCCACCCCAACCCTCCCCCGCTGGGAGAGGGAGCATAAGGAAAGTGCAGATTATGCCCGTTTGCAGTATACTTTTGAGGTAATATGAAGGATGCCGATTTTTTAATTTTAGCAGCCCTGAAGGGGCTGCCTAAATCCCACTCATACCGTTTGTTGTATCTGTTCCAGTGTTCAGTTACACTTGAGGCTGGATAATTTTACGAGTTTCTTATTCTAATTTTCACAAATTCACACGGTCCGCAGTATAGTTTCAGATATTAAGTTTCGGATTATTCCACAAAAATCAGGCTTGTAAACGTAGCTGGGGCTTTTAGCCCCAGTTTGGAAAACGAAATTATTTCTCTCTAAAAAATATTGCCGGAACTATGGCGGGATTCAAACAATTTTTTCACTCCGCTGGATTCTTCATCAACACACAGACCTTGAGAATTTTTCGAAAACACCGGACAATCATCCTTGACAGGCTGAGATATTTTGACATTCCGCCAAAACGGTGTTTGGGTCACCAGAAAGGGCACACTGGTTGCGCCATACCGGCTCATTGATACCAGATTTCGGAATGTTTGAAATTTCACTCGGTAATAATTCAGATCACTATCTGTAGAATTCTCATCTTTCTGGTACTGTAGCAATGCCTCCTGAATGGGCATCCCCTCTTTTAATCGCTTTTCAAGAGCCATGATTTTGGGGATATCGGATGCACTCTTGACTATTGGATACAGAGCAATCCGGGATGTCATTTCACCTTTTGCCAGCAAGGCATCCAACATCGAATGACAGGACGGGCAGGATGGAGAGAAATAAAGCTGAATCTGTGCGGATCGATCACCATAAACGGGCCATGGAGAAAGGGATTCCTTGGCTACAGAGATCACATTGACGGAAAACAAAAGCAGCCAAACGCCGAGCAGCCAATTCATCCATTTTTGATTCTTGTCAAGCGAAGCATAAAAGATCAGTCCGAAAAACAAGGCCACAATTAGACAGTGCGCACAGGGCCACAGCAAAACCTGAATGAAAAGAAACGGGATATCGAGCAGCACAAAAACCGCCGCCGTTCGGTTGAGATAGTACCTATAGGGGCTGATTTCAATGCTCAGCAGAATGAAAAACGCCAGGGCGCCAAACCAGTAGAAAGAAATTCCCCACAGGATAATATCTTGATAAAGCGTACATCCCTGGGTAACGCACAGAACATCGGTTACGCGGAATGCGGAGAGTACACAAAAGATTACGCCCAAAGCTGCGATAATGAGGGTCGTCCAATTGATTTTCAGATGTTTCATTTGATCAATTCATTGAATTTTGGAACATTGAATCCTTCAATCATATATCCGTCAACAAATGTTATAGGGGTGCCTATGATTCCCAAATCACGAATTTCGGTATGTTCTTTTGCAACCATCGGAGAATATTCAGCCTGAAGCTTTTCGGCGGTTTTTTGAAGGTCCGCCCCCCAAAGCTTTTTCAGATCGGGAAACTCGGAAGCATACTGATTCAGAATATCTACTGGAGATTCACTGGAATTTAGGCGGGTGTAGGAGAAATTGACAATATCGAAGACATTGAGCTGATTTTTCTGTGCGAACATCATGACGGCGCAGGCGATCTGTGAAGTAGAATGAATGGGGTAATGAGCCAGTTTCAGCGATTTCAATTTATTCCGATTCTGGTCTATATATCCCCATACTTGCCTGCAGTACGGGCAGAACGGATCAGAAACAAAAGTGATCTGATACGCCCCGCTTCCCTGAAAAATTTCTTGTCCAATCCCTGTGGCGGGGAGATCAAACCTTCGTAATTCCACCATGAGCGGATTGAATTCGCTAACGCCGGTATCTATACGAATGATGTCCGAAAACTGATAATTGACATCCCGATCTACAAACAGATATAGAAACTCGTGTGTTTGTTCGGGTATTATCGGCAGAATTTTCAGCCTGACACCAAAAAAAGTCTGACCCTGAAACTGAAAGGGTATCAGTTTTTCGATAACCACTTTATCGGCATTGAATCCCGAATATGCCGGGTTTTTAGGTGAATTCCCGGCTGAGATTCGAGTGGCGATTTTTTCTCTGAGCTTGAGTTCGTTGAAATCAATCTTGACTGGAAGCGTTTCCTGCTGCGCCCAGACAGCCTGTGTGAAAAATAAGGATAACCAAATTATGTGAAAAAAAGTCATGATTTTTTTTGTTGAATGTTGACGCATATCATAATTCCCGATTGGTTGTAGCGGAAAGAGTCGCGCTCTTTCACTGTTCATCTAACGCAGTCAGGCGCTGTTTGAGTTCAGCGATATATCCCGGTCGATGTAACTGTAAGCGTTTTTCAATCTCGCGTGTTCATCCCGCCTGACAGTAGTAATGGATTTACACAATTATTTTGTTCTTACTTTCCTAAAAGTTCAAAATAGTAATCCCTGGACATGCCTGCGGTTGTCATATTCGTTCTGATATGAGCAACAGGAACAAGTCGGGGACTTGTCTTGATCACAAGTGGTCTTTTGACACCATCTTTGGTCAAGACCACATGATCACCTTTTATCCGCTGAACTGTAAATCCATCATTCTCAAACACTTTGATCAGTTCTTTGTAATGAATTGGTATAATTTTGTCTGCCATATAAGTTCACATGGCAAGGGCAAGTCGCTCTTCAGCAACTGGATATCTTGATACCCACACATCCATATTCCTTTTAAAACCAGCCTCTTCCAAAACATCATCCAGAGTGCCCATCTTTTCGCATTCCTCCATAAATGCTTCGATAGCTTCTTTAATCGCAAGTTTTGCTTCTTCAATCGTCTCACCGAAGCTTGAAACATTTAATTCTGGTGACAGCGCAACATATTCTTCCCCTTCTTTGAATATCTCGATTCTTATTGAAAAATTA
This sequence comes from uncultured Desulfobacteraceae bacterium, assembly GCA_903839535.1. Classification (GTDB taxonomy): domain Bacteria; phylum Desulfobacterota; class Desulfobacteria; order Desulfobacterales; family Desulfatirhabdiaceae; genus RAAP-1. The sequence goes on along the minus strand of CAIMCT010000048.1, from coordinate 23,832 downwards.
CTCATATTTTGAACCTCCTTACACCCGCAGGAATCAGATTCAAACATCCGGCTGTTTAGCTTGAAGCATCAGATTCATACTATTTTGTCGTGGGCGCGACAGGCATCTTCTCAACCACCGTTCGGAATGCTTTGATCTCTTCATCCGCTTTTTTCATGTCATCTGGGGACAGGGATTCCTCCAACATTTTGATTTGTTTTTCGACATGGTCTTTATGCCCAAACTCCATATAAGGTGCGCACAGCCGATACCAGATATATGCTTGAACCTTGTCTTTTGGGATCTGACCGTCCTCGCTTTCATACAGCATGGCCAAATTGAACTGCGCGGCAGGATGGCCCTGCCTGGCTGCACGGGTGTACCAGTAAACCGACTGCTCACCATTGGATTCCACTCCCCGACCCTTGGCATACATGACGCCCAAAAACCACTGGGCCTCAACATGCCCATTTTCCGCTGCCCGTGTCAGCCATTCCGCGGCTTTGACATGATCCGCCGGAGTTCCCATCCCTTTGGCATAAAATTCACCAACTTTAAACTGGGCCAGAACATTGCCTGCTTCGGCCGACTTTGTAAAACACTGCAATGCCTTTTCCATATTTACCAGGTCTTCGGGACCGGTTTCATAAATCATTCCCATATTGAAGTTTGCTGTCTCAATACCACCGTCCGCCGCCTTTGCAAACCATTCCAATGCCTGTTTGTCATCCATTTCAACTCCGGTAGCCGTCAGATACATCAGTCCCAGGGCCATCGCCGCTTCGCCCTGTCCTTGTTCCGCAGCCGCCTGATATAGCTTGCGCGCCCGATCCATATCCGGCGCTACGCCCTCACCCGTTTCATAGATTCGTCCCAACTGAAACTGGGCCATGGCAAATCCCTGATCTGCGGACTTCTGCATCCATTCCAAACCTTTTTGCTTGTCCTGCACAACGCCCATTCCATCAAAATACATCACCCCGATCCGGTACTGACTGGCTTTGTCACCACTTATCGCCAGCGGAAGCGACCGTTCAAACATTTGCTTCAGATCGGTTTTTTTATCCGATTCTGGTTTATTTTCAAAACCTCCACACCCAATACAGATCATACACATTGCCATCAACATCGCTATCCAGTAACTGTTTCTACTTTCTTTCATAATCGGCTTCCTGTTTTTTTTTCGAAATAATGATTAGTCATAACTTGAATCCACCGGCAATAACGATTAAGTCATTATACAGTGGATTCAGACGATGAGAGCAAGAGAACAGATGAGAACGCCAAGCTGTTTCAGTCTTGATACAGAAATGACCGCTCATCTTGTCAAGATATTCATCCCGGGTGCGCAGATGTCGCCCCTGCTCGAGTTTCATGAACCACTTGTGTACTTTGGGTTCCGTCTCACTTTCCATTTTAAGTATATCCACCAGCACACAAATTCCGGCAGGTCGAAGGCCGGACCTAAGAATTTCGAGCTCTATGTCGAGGACATCATCCGGAATGTGATGCGTACAACAATTTATCAGAATAAGATCGTATGGCCCGAATTTCATCATCTGCGTTTTCTGTGTGGTAAAAAACGACAGCGGATATAGGCGCTTGGCATATTCAATCAACTGCTCATCAATGTCATATCCAGTATAATTCATTCCAAGCTTTTGAAACATGGCTGCAAACAACCCTGTACCACACCCGAAGTCAAGAACATGACAGTTTTCAGGCAGGTTAAGACTATCCAAAAAACATCTCAATTGGCTTCTTTGCTCAAATTTGTTCAGGGTCAGCAGCCGCTGGGCCAAATCATTGATCATCGCATGTAGCATAGTGAAATCCTATTATAGACTTCCGTTAATTTCTTTTGATGCATTATCGAATCACTTGCCATTTTCCCACTCATCCGTCCGCAATCTGCGGATAACACCCTTGTTAAGTGGGCCACGCCGCCCCAGAACGATCCATCGCAGCCATAAACAAAAGATGTCGGTTATCGAAGCAAAGATAGCTTTAAGTCTGGTTCCTTTGGCCTCTCCCTTTTGCCTGGGGATAAATGAGATGGGTACTTCGGCAATGCGCGAGCCTTTCCAGTATGCCTTGATGAGGCATTCGGGATTGGTGAATGAGCTTTTTGATTCGCAGGTAATGGATTGGATCAATTTGCTTGGATAAAAGACCACGTTCTGGTAGTCGGAAAGGGGCACCCGAAACATCACTCGAATCAGAATATAATTGGTCAGGGAGACAAATGCCTTCGATATCGTATCAGATCTCCTGGTGACATGCTTTACGCCAAAAAGTATCATCAGGCCCAGAAATGGTTTGAGCCAGCGGATGCTGTTTGCGACGACTACCGGTGCGCGCCTTACACCCGCCACGATGTCATGCGATTTCAAAAGCTCGAGAAAAACCCGCAGTAACGTGATATCGTAAGCCCAGTCTATTGTCTGCCAGAAAAGAAACTCCTTGGTGGCGCTTTGTATTGCTTTTTGTGAAGACAGCCCCACATTCAGGTTTTTTTCGTTACGAATCAGTCTGATCTGAGGAATGGACTTCTGCAGTAGAGTTATGATTGCATTTGTTCTGTCCGTGCTGCAGTCATCAATGACCACGATCTCATAATCAAGCACGGTTTTTTGAAGTATGTCATTGGCCCGAAGCAGGTACTCTTCTATGAGTTCTTCCTCGTTATAGGCCCAGCATAGCCAGGATACTCCACGGTCGAACCTGGGCAGGGATTCGGCGTATTCCAATGAATATTTGGGTTTCATGATATATCCCTGTTGATTTCTGATTCCTTGTTGGCCATATTCATGACGGACCCGATGCGCAGTCCCACGGCATAGAGTGAGACAAATCCCAACAGGGTCAGTATCACTACCGTGATCACATGCCACAACAGAGCAGATGTTGCAACCACAGGCGCCGCCAGCTTGAGACCAGCGGCATAAATAACCACAGGAAACATTTCAGCCGTGCCCACCTGCACCGGTGGAGACGGCAACAGAAACAGCACATTGAAAAAACAGGCCGCGATAATAGCCTGAAGATATGTCATATATAGGCCAAAAGCCCTTAACAGATAATAATTGGCCAATCCATCCAATACCAGCGTAATCAAACCCATGCCTGCAATCCAAAAAAATCTGGAGCCGGTGTATGAAGAAATATGGCACTGTCGCAGGGTGGCATCTATGTATGTAACCAGTCTGCTGGTTAAAATGCGCTGAATTTGATCCTCATTCATGCCAAAAAACCGCAATATTTTTCCGGTCATTGTCATAACGATATCCATGCTTCTGGTCCCAAAAAACAGAAAAATTGCAGAGACCAACAACAGAAGAATCAAAAATGGAAAAAACTTTGCAGACCAGTCGCTGAAATGATATCCGGCAAAAGGAGTCAGGCTTAAAAATACGATAATGATCATAAAAAGTGTCAGCTTTTCAATAATACTGGCTGCCGTGGAAGAACAATAGGCCACTCCAAAGGATTTTTTGACAATAACCAGTTTGAGTACTTCTCCCAGTCTCACAGGGAAAAGAAAATTGGCCATATTGGAAATCATGATTACATGATAGCCTTCTATCCAGGAAAGCTGTTGGTGGCAGCGCACCATATATGTCCAGCGTACAGCCCGAACAACAAGGCCAAGGCAATATGCGCCAATTGTGGCCGCAAGCATCCGCCAATTCGCCTGTGACAGGTTCTGGCGAAAGATATCCCATTCAAAATATCGGGTAAGAAAAACATACAGGGCCACTACGCCGATAATCCAGCCGATGAGGTGAATTGCTTTTTTCCAAATAGACGAACCACTACTGTCCCTCATTGAAGAATCTTCATGATCCATGAGAATACAACTTGTTGTTTCCATTTGCTTCATCCACACACCTTACATGCTACATCAATCACGTTTTCCACTTCTTCATCCAAAAGACCTGGATATAAGGGAAGGGTTATTGTCCGCCTGCCGATGTCATGGGCGACAGGAAAATCATCGGGATGAAAACCGAATTTATCGCGGAAAAAGGTCAGGATATGAACAGCCCGATAATTAACAGCAACGCCCACGCCTTTATCCTGAAAGGCGTGAAGAATAGAATCGCGGCGATCCGCATTCACCCAGATGGTATAGAGATGACGGGCGCTTTTACCTATGATTTTAGGAAGCTCAATTCCGACTTGATCATTGAACCCACGATCGTACCGGGTGCTTATGGCCTCACGGCGTTCAAGATTTCCTTCCAGCCTGGCAATCTGATTCACCATAAGGGCGGCAAGGATATCGCTCATATTGTACTTCCAGCCTTCAAGAACCATGTCCCAGTGTTTGTATTTTCCGGAATAGCGGGACGCTGCATCTTTGGACATGCCATGAAGTTTCAGAATGTTTACTTTTTCCGCCATGCAGCCATCATTTGTACACAGCGCGCCTCCTTCACCACATGTGAGGTTTTTGGTGGCGTAAAAACTGTAGCAGGCCGCATCCCCCAACTGTCCGGGTCGAATGCCGTCTCTTTCGCCCTCGATGCAATGGGCGCAGTCCTCAACAATTTTGAGACTATGACGGTCTGCTATGGTCCGTAATTCCTTCATATCCACCATGGTCCCATAGAGGTGTACAGGCAGAATCGCTTTTGTGCGCGGTGTTATAGCCTGCTCCACCAGATTGGTGTTCATCAGTCCGGTTGTGGGTTCAACATCCACAAAAACAGGTGTCGCCCCAGTGTGCATGATTGCCGTAGCGGTGGCGATAAAAGTCATGGGCGTGGTGATGACCTCATCTCCTGGTCCGATATTCAAAGCCAGAAGTGCTAAATGAAGGGCTGCGGTGCAGGAATTAAGCGCAACTGTATGTTTGATGCCGGTATGTTCGCAAAATCGCTTTTCAAACTCAAGCGTCACGGGGCCGGTGGTTAGAAAAATGGACTTCAAGGTATTGCAGACATTATCAATATCGCTCTGTTCCAAGCTATGACGATAAAATTCTATTTTCATGTTAACCCGCCTGTTTCTCCGATTCACTGTTAGTGCAGTTCTCTTTTTCCTTCACCCGTGATAATGGGAATATCTCGCATCCACAACTGCTTTTTCCACCAGTCCTCATTGTCCCAATACCAGACTATGACTTTTTGCAAGCCATCTTTCCAGTTCATTTGTGGTCGCCAACCAAGAATTTTCTGTATTTTAGATGCATCTGCGGTATGCCGCATGACCTGACCCGGCCTGTCTCCCACATGAATACTGCAATCATTACCCGGGCACATCAGGTGAGTAATGTCTTCTGCAATGGACAATATGCTGTGATGCTGTCCCGTACCCACATTGAAAACTTCGCCGATCACTTTTTCCTTCGGAGCATGCAGAATCATATCGATCGCCCGGCAGGTATCATCCACATAAATGAAATCCCTTGCTGCCTGGCCATCACCGTGTACGCGCAACTGTTCCTTCAATATGACACTGGTGATGAACCTGGGTACTACTTTTTCCAGATGTTGCCGCGGCCCAAAATTATTGAACGGCCGTACAATGACTGCCGGGATGCCATACGTTACCCAGTAAGAATAGACCAGGCGGTCTGCGCCTGCCTTAGCGGCGGCATAAGGGCTCATCGGATTAAGCGGATGGTTCTCATCCATGGTTTCGCTGACAGCCGTACCATAGACTTCAGATGTCGATATATGGACAAACCGTTCCACCTGGTCTTTGTACTTGCATACGGCATTGGCGACAATCTGGGTGCCCAGTACATCGGTACGAAAAAACTTGGTGTTGTCATATATTGATCGGGTCACATGGCTTTCTGCTGCAAAATGTACAACCATATCTGATTGGGATACAAGTGTGTCCATCAGCTCGCCATTCTGGACATCTCCGTACCAGAATATGAAACGTTCATTCTCTTTTTCCCAGATTTTGACCGGAAAATTTTCAACACTCCCTGCATAGGTCAGGGCATCCACCACAATAATCCGATAATCCGGGTACCGGTTATAAACATAGTTTACAAATGCCGAGCCAATGAATCCAGCTCCGCCAGTAATCAAAACAGTCTTCATGATTCGCTTCTTTCAATAGAATTTCCAGACAGTGTCTTTGACTGCTTTATCGGTATCTGGTGTATTGTACAATACAGCCTCTTCCACCTACTTCACAAAAAGCACTATCAGGAAATCTATTCATTGCCATTAATGATGATTTTCAGACTTTCCGGTCCACAGTTGAACAGCAGATCGATGATCGACAAATGGGAAACAAATGGCCCATATAATTGGGGATACCTGGGGTGTGGATAATCCTGAAAAACAACCTCAAGCCCATGTTCCAGGAATAAACCAGGATCAATATAATTTCTGCCTGCAGCCCCCTCATAGAAACGCTTGCCCCCCAAGGTTTTAATAATTTTGATCAGTCTTACCACATTTACACCGGAAACATCAAGTTCTGACGAGCGAGTTAGCCGGGTGGTCAAGCCCATCTGGTTGCAGAACCAAACGATCAGACTCTCATTCAAATCCAACAAAAAGGTCCACTTCTGCCTGAGAATGTCAAAAAGGTCTGGGGAATAGGTATGAAAATAGGGAGCTTTAGAATAATTCTGGGTAATTGCTTTAATGTGTTTCTGCGCCCATGGAACGCCGGCATTTATTTGCACATCTTTGATCAGTGGTAACCCCTGGTTTTTGGTCAGAACAGGAACGGTCAACCACTGGATTCCCTGAGGAGTTTTAATTCGGTTGCGGTTGCGCCAAGCGCCTTTTTCAAACTGCACATCATCGTATAAAACAAATATGTTGCTTTTGTATAACTGTTCAAAAAAACCCAGCCATGGGAGATAGCTGGGTTGCAGAATGCCGACGATTCGATCTGTGTTTAAGACTTCAGTCATTAAATACTTCCATAATATTTCAAAATGAGACTGGCTATATTCTGAGGTAGTGGAATAAAATGATCAACCATTTAAAACTCATCCATCATGTGTGTTGGAAAATGGAGGTGTTCCCAACGAACGATAGTGAGTTTCAACAGACACATCAGTATAACCAATTCACGTCTCCCAGTCAAATCAAACATTATGGGCTCGCCGCATTCATTTGGGAATATAATTCTATTTTGAAAAGACTCTGTAAATTTTTTTATTAATTACGCGAACGATCCTGGAAATAACAGGATTCTTTTGATTAAATATAAACATGTATATATTGCATAATACTCTGAGCAGCCCATGGTGCAAAAATTTGTATTGGTTCTGGAATATATTGATCATTGTGTTTACGACAACACGATCTCTGAGAAAAATAAGTCTTTTGGTGGGAATTTCAGTAAGATTTACTAATGGCGATTTTGCATAATCCATATCTGCTAAACTATGCAAAAATGCCTTTTCATCTGGAATTAAATGTGTTTCTGCGGTCTGCTTTTATTGTACTCATTCGCGGTGCACATTTCTTAACGATACGAGAACGGCAATAAACGACAATAAGGTAATGGATATGCCCAGGAGAATCGAGTTTGCCCGGTGTTCAAACCAGATCAAATGCTTTCCAGGAGGTACATCCACACTCATGAAGGCAGCATTGGCGCGTCTGATTGTAAGTGGCTGATCGTCTGCAAATGCCTTCCATCCATTGATTGCCGCCAGATTGAGTACCTGCTTGCACGGACTAATCCGATTCTCAACTTCAAATGCAGCTATATCGCCAATAAAGTTAAGCACCCTAAGGGAATTGGCGCCATCGTGCTGTGCCAGCTCCCTTTCCCCAAAATTTCTCCTCTCATCTTCAATAACCGCATCAAACCGATACCGCAGAGTTTCTATCAGTGAACTAGCCAATCTTATCCCCAGTGAATTATTTAGAAAATCATTCACAGGAAATTGAAAGAGAGGCCAATAGATCGCAGTATTTACAAGGTAGGAGAGACCAAATGATCTTGTATCTTTCACCACGACAAAATCAGGGTCTATTTTATTATGGACGTTTGTTTCTACTGGCTGTAAATCAGTCTTATCCTCAACCCCTGGCCATTTTGAACGGGGTAAGACATAGACATCAATGCCTGAGATGTTCATGAGCTTCCTTAACGCCTCAAATGAAAGTAACTCTGCTCGCACAGCCCATGGAGACGAATCCGGAAGTTCTTTAGATGTAGCCTCAATCATGATAAAGGTTAGCACCGGGGGATATGTGAGAGTACTCCGACCATCTAATGTCACAGTACTATTGTTTATCAGGATGCCCTCGCCGACCCCCAGGAGCGGATTCCCCCCACAATTGATCAGTCCGCTTTTCTCATCTGCAGACAAGGCCATTATACGGTAAAGCGGCTGATCCAGTCCAGAAAAGATCGCCGCCACATTGTGATCACCAACCCAGCTAATCGGAGGTTTCCTGGAAGGGAAGAGGGGCATATACTTCGTCTGTAAATGTTCCAGATAGAAAGCGTCAACAACGGAACATACGACTTCACCGAATGCAGCAATATCCTCCAGACTAATATCGCTGGCGGAATTCGCCTTCTTCTGTTTAAGTGCAAGGTAATATGAAGCAATCCGTGCATCATTCAGAGACAACTTTAATGACATGGCTTCTTGTTCAAACTGAAGAAGAAGATATTGAATATACTTTCTACTATTGGACCCGCTGATCCCCTTCGCATTGGCAAGAACAGCCTGAAAACTGATGTAAGGATGCAAACCAGCATAATAAGGATTCGTGTTGTAATGAGCCGGTGTTGGTCGGTAATCAGGAAGATATTTGCTGTAAATCACAGGTGTCCCGCTCTGCAAAGGCTCTGTCAATACTACGGTGATCACAATAAACACAGCAGCCAGTAAAAACACGCGAATGATGTTAAAATACGACGTACGAGACGATCTGAAAATGGCAGGCTTCATATAAGCAATTAATTGTGCCGGAAACCAGCATACGAAAGCAAATAACAAACTCAACATTAAAATGATAAAAGGCCGAACAATACTGATCCCATCCGTCCCATAATGGCGGAAATAATAAGGGAAGAGAAACCCCGGTTGGGAGGATACGACATCAGCATTGCCGAATTGATCCAACACAGTGTGTTTGGCGATATCTTGGGGTATGAAAAAAGTTGCAACAGCACACGATATGCACAATGATATAAATATGATGGAGGCATGATGTTTCATATCTGATCTGGACAGTGTATCTAAGGCCATAGCGGCCACGGTGACTGAAGCAAAAACCAGATAAAGGGATGTACGCTCTACGGCATAAAATTTAATACTGGGAAGCAGGGTGGTAAACAAGCCGTTGAAAATTCCGCTATTCCCTGGGATCAAAAGCAGTAGCAAAAATAATAGCATTCCGCCAAAGAAGACAAAATCGGAACGTAAGGATCGGTGTGACCAGATGTTTTTTACCTCCGTCAAGGCCAGGCAGGAGAGAATGCCGCATGAGGTCAGAAAAGGTGACAAAACTACTGCTGTATCTCTCAATCCATAGGTAAATAGTGGTCGCGCTGAGATTGATATTTCTAGCTCCCCTATCATGATGGGTGCGAATACTGGGATTAAATAATAAGTTGCTCCGGACAAGGCGGCCAAGAGGCAAATTGCACCGAGTCTGATCCTGATCATGGCATCGGCTTGTTCCCTATTGAAAAACACCATATATGCCAGGTAGAACCCGAAAAAAAATATGCCTTTCATGGTCACCTCGGGATGAGGAGCCAGGATATAAAAGGGAAGCGCCAGAATCAAACCTGACATTGCCGCCCACGCCAGCCTGTTTTCCCGGAATGCCAGCCGGATGAATAAAAGAGCCAGGGGGATACACAGGAAAAGACTTGTGTTTATGGGATAATCGAATGCCATCTGGCGAATCATCGTTTGGTTGGTGAATACTATCGCCAATCCTCCGAACAAGGAAGCAGCAAAAGACAGGCGTAGCCCTACGAATAGAAACAGATAAAACGTAAAGGAACCGGCGACTAATAAGTTAAAATTGACTATGAGCATCAACCGGTGAAAACTTTCCACATCAACAGCAGAAAGACCAAAGGCGAAGGCAAGAACAGGAATCACCACGGAAAACATATCTGTCGGATAGCGCGCAATCCCAGCCCAGTAAGCATGATCCATGAATGAAAAACTAAACTGCTCCGCATTTACATAGGCGCTTTTGTATAGAGGGGTCGTGTTGGCCAGGATACGCCCAGTTCCTGATAGGGGATAGTTTCCCATGGGGTTGTCCCAAAACACCGGTGAGATAAATCCGGAAAAAACGCTGCAAAACACAACGATGAGTATAAAGACAGCCAGATGCCGTTGCAGGCTAACACCCCATTGGATTTTGTGCTTGAAAATAAAAAACGCAACGATCAGCAATTTAGCCGATAGAAACGTCAGCGTACAAATTTTGATGGGAACACCCAGCGGAGCAAGGATGAAGGATGTAAAACCAATTGCGTCCAGTAAGCAGAATAGATGCCAGTCATCGGGCAAAAATAGTGGTTTGAACAGCAGCCCCCAGCCAAGCCACAGGATGGTAAAAAAACAAGCAGCAAAGACAACAGGAGGCAGCCAGTAGAAAATTGGATAAACTTTTGGCAAATCGGGAGAAATCAGTATTAACTGCGAGAACTTAAACCAGAGAGAAAAAATTGTCGCGCTTGTAAAGAGAAGAAGCAAAGCAACCGCAGTGATCCGCCCGCGCCCCTTTAACCACCCCTCATAAAAGCTGCTGTCTATATGATGCCTTTCCATAGATCACTCCACAATAAAGTAAGAAACCTCGTTTGACTACCCACACAAGCAGAGACACTTTTAACTCAAGTACTTACTGGAACAACACACCTATTTGCATAGGCAGCGGCAATTCCGGCATTTGAGTGATGAGCCACATCGAAAGTGTCCCTGCGTATGTGGGTAGCCTTTCTGGACTGATAGTATTTTCAAGGAAATTTTGCATGTTGAATCAAATTTCCTCAAAATAGCTTTTGGCGAAGCGAACCCTCCATAATCTCAATAAAAAATTGGCGCATCAGCGAAAACGGCTTGAAAGGTGATCAAATTGCAACTCTGATAGTTGTTGTTGCACCTCAAAATTAGAAATGCTGGCACTGGAGAACGATATGCTTATTTCTTATTGGATATACCCCTATAATGCAATATCGCTTTATGTAAATCCAATTTCGATTTCAGATAAAGTGGAAGACCCAGCAAGCTCAAAATAATAACCCAAAAACGCCACATTAAAAAAATGGATGCGCCACCTGAAATCGATTGCCCACCAGATATCCGACACAGATGCAATGCGTACTCGAATGCACTTTCTCCAACGCCAATTCCGCCCACTGGCAAAGGGATAATATTAGCTAAAAATGGAATTGGAGATGTATAAAATATTTGTGCAATCGTTGGTTGATGGGTCAGTGGCAATGCATTCGAAAAAAAATACAAGGAAATAATAATAAATATCCATGAAACAATGGATATCAAATACGCCCAACCTAACGCATCAAGATGATTACGATATACAAGAATTGACTGGATCATGGACATCAGCTTACCACCCAATGGTACTTTCCTTCGTATAAAAAGATCAAATCGACGACCAGGCAAACAACTTGGTACTATCAGGATACATCCCAATGATCCGATACTAATACCACAGAGAGGAATTAGTAAACTGATATTAGTAAAGATAGCAGACTGAGAAAACTCTACATCTGCAGTCGATGTTACCAATAAATTGTTCTTGAATATCCACAATAAACAGATTGTCACAGCAATAAAAATTGACCATACTATCAGTGATTTTTTCCGTCCCGTATTCATCGCTACAATTGACACAAAAAAACAGATGCATGTAAAAACTAACGTACCAACTGTAAAAAACAGCAGGATATACAACCCTTGATTTGACGTTATTTCATTAAGGCCTGTTAAAATTGCAAAACATCCCAAAGAAATAAGTCCAGTCAATCCAAGAATGCGATCAACCACAGCACTCGAAAATGCGCCGGCTATATCTTTCGTGCGCTGTAATAGATAGGCAACTTTAATTATGTCTCCCCCGACTCCTCCCAACATGAAAGTACTGAAAAAAACACCGATGAAACAAATTCGAAAAACATCCCATAAACCAATATTAATTTGCAGTGTTTTAATGAGCAAATAATACCGTATGAAGCTCACAATTAACCCAAGAAATGAACAAAATATGCCTGCTATCAAATAATGAATTGTATGCCTCTGAATTAATGGATTTGCAAAGCTTATTTTTTGGGTGATGATAAGATAGGCAATAGCCGAGATTACGATGCAGAGTTTGAGGCAAGAGATCAAATATTCTTTATATGAAGGATGTACCATTTATATTTTTTAACCAGCTTGCGAATAAGGGATTCTTTATTACCGTACTTTATTTAAAAATTCATCCACACACGCGTAAGATTCTGGTATGCCAATATCCAGAAAACAACCATCTGCTATGTAACCGTACATTCGGCCAATCAACTTTGGGAAAACATCCATCTCCAAAGACAACCGCCCTAAAGGAAAGTTATCCAGAATTGAGCGTCGAAATAAATATATACCTGCGTTGATGATTCCAGGTTCTGCATTATGGGCTTTTTCTTGAAATCGAAGTATCCGGCCTTCTTTATCAACATCAACTCCACCATATCTGGAAATGTCATCGACTCTGGTCAGGCAGATTGCAGCATTTATGCCTCTTTCAAAGAACCAGCTCAGAAATATCGATAGATCGATATCAACTATAGAGTCGCCATTCAATACCAATACGAATTCGCTTCTGATAAAATCAAGTGCATTTATCAAGGCTCCGCCCGTACCAAGAGGAGATTCTTCACATGAATACACAAGTGTCATTCCACGATAATCGTATCCAAAAGCTTCGATTACCTGATCTGCCTTATATCCCACACAAAGTATCGTCCGCTTAATGCCCGTCAGCGCCAACTTATCAAAAATATATGACAAAAAAGGCTTTCCATGGGCAGATGCCAACACCTTTTGCTGGCCATCAATAACTGGCTGTAGTCTCGTTCCCAAACCTCCAGCCAAAATCAATGCATCTAAATTCAAGATCACTTCTTTCCCACGTTCATAAATATGCTATGTTGTTCAAACTTTTTGAATCAAATTGAAAAACGGCCATTAATCCGCTATTCCAAGCTTAACCCGGAACCCTGTTTTTCAATTTTTCACTCGACAAACAAAAAAAAGAATGATTTATTTAGTAAGTCGCTCTCTAATAATTGTACCAAGTATTTTGAAAGCTGACAAAAACTTGTTCCCTTTTGGCTCGCCTCCAACTCTTGCAGGCTCGTCACTGGGGATTTCGATAATCTTTAAATTTCTTTTTATCGCCCTGAGAAGCAGGATTTGCCCCCACGTCACCTCACTGCAATTAATCATCTGAAGATCAGATAGAACATCTTTTTTAACAGCTATGTAGGTGTATAAAAAATCTGTTAGTTTATAATTTTTGAATAAAATACTTGGCAATTTTGTAAATATACAATTACCAATAGCAGAGAAAATATTATCATCGTAGCTTTTCGCCCCGTGAGCGTACCTCGTTACGCTCACAATATCACTACCATTCTTAATCTTTTGAACCATTTTAGGTATCATTTCAGGAATAAAGCTGCCATCCGGTGCAAAAATAATTACAATATCACCAGTAACCCTTTCCATTGCTTCTTTTAAAGCTGGACCAGGACCTTTTTCTTTCTGAATGAATATTTCATAATTATTCTGTTTAGCATATTCAATGGATCCATCGGTAGAATCACCATCAACAATAATTAGTTCGTCATACCACTCTTTCTTGATTCTGGGCATTACGACTTTCATCCCATGTATCTCATTCATCTCAAGAACTATTATAGATACTTTCATCAACTCTCCTATGTAGAATAAAATACAATATGTGATCCAAGATTTTCAAAGCGGATTGGAACGAGGAGCAAATCTTTTAACTTATCTTTAACTTTATTCTGTTTCTCAGGCGGAACAAACAGAATTATAAATCCTCCGGCACCAGCGCCGCACAATTTGCCTCCTAAAGCTCCAGCATGGATTGCCGCTTCATATATATCATCTATATTGCTATTGGAAATAAGTTTTGTCAGTTCTCTTTTTAACATCCACGACTCATGTAATAATTTTCCAAATTCATCGAATTTTTCAACCGGACCGTTTAAAATGTTAATTGCCTCATCAACCATTCCCTTCATTAAGTTAAGTTCAGTAATCTTTTTTGGCGTTTGCTCAATTTGTAGTTTAGATACGTCACTTGCATACCTTGGAAAACCAGTAAAATAAAACAAGAAACAACTTTGGAGATATTCCAACTTATCGCCATTGATGGGGATGGTCTGAACGAATAGTCCATCTTTTCTTTCTCCAAATTCAATGCGGTTGAACCCACCAAACGCGGCCGCAGTCTGGTCCTGAGATCCCACAGGCTCGAAAATCATGTTTTGTTCAACATGAATGGCATCGAAGGCAAGTCTTCTTTTCGTAACGACTTCTCCTTTCAGAGCATATAAGGCATTCAACAACCCAACAGTAAAAGATGAGCTGGACCCGATACCAGACATAGCAGGAATATCACTGGTATGTAGGATTTCAACGCCTTTTTCTATCCCCATGTACTTCAGACATTCTCGAACAGAAGGATGAACGATTTCGTCAATCGTTTGTGTTTCTTCCCGATTTGAATATCTAATACGGAATTTATGATCGAAAAACGGGGGAAGGTACCGGCATGTTATATAGCAGTACTTGTTGATTGTGGTGCTTAAAACAGCGCCGCCATGCTCCTTAAAGAAAACAGGGTAATCGGTGCCTCCACCAAAAAAGGATATGCGAAACGGTGTACGTGTAATGATCATAAATCTAACCCTTCCCGATATTAATATTAATCCCTAACGCTAAATATCTTATTTTCTATAGAATACTTATAGTATCGATCTCGAATAGCCCGATAGAAACGGTTGGGTGGTGTATTCAGCACGAAAAACATACCTATTTGATAAAGGAAATGAGGAATACGTACCAAAAGGGGACCTAATAGGTAAATATTGAGTCTAACCTCTTTTTCCTTCTCAGAGAAACAGGACAGCACAGATTTCTCCATAGTCCCAGAAAGATCACCATCATAACTTGGATCAAGGTATCGCTTATCAATACAATACTTATGGAGATCCGTGCCGCGCGTTGGTACTGTAATGGAATAAGCGGCATATGTCACTTTCCCCTGACGAGACATTTCTATCGTATTCAAATCATCCTGCAATGTAGATTCTGGTGCAGCCAACATATAATTAACCCAAGTATTAATTCCGTAAGAATTAACTTGCTTGAGTTTTTCGGTAATATTCTCGGTACGCATTTTCCTCTGAAATATTTTTTCTCTGACATGCCGAGAAGTACTATCAACAGACAGGTGAACTGAAAAACATCCTGCCCTTTTTAAAAGCTGCAGAACATTGTCATCAATGGCATCAATGCGCAAAAAACAGTTAAATGGAACGCCGATCCTTTCAGCATACTTCTCGGTAAATTCTTCGAGCCAGTCATCCGCACGCATCACGAAGACATCATCTCCAAATTTAACAAAGTCCATACGATACTTGCTCTTGACCAATTCAATCTCACGCAAAATACGCTCTACACCAAAACGCCTCACATAGCGCCCCTTACCCTTATAGAGCCTGCGTAAATAATTATTGGCGCAGTAAGTACAACCGAAAGGACATCCTCGAGTTGCATAAAACGTCTTTTTGGGAACTTGCCCTAAACAAGAATTGGAAAGAATTAGGTCTCGGTCTGGAAAAGGAATCGCATCTATGTCTGTAATCAGGTTGCGTACCTGATTACAGCCGCTCGGTGTAATCAGATTATCCAAATCATCGTAAGATTCCCCGGCATCTACGCGTTTCAGGAAATCTCTAAATACCCACTCGCCCTCACCAATAGCGTAAACATCCATGCCGCTTTCGGAAAAAGTATTGGGTGAAAAAGTAGCTTGTGGACCACCCAATATTGATATGAATTTATGGATTAGCTTTGCCTTTTTATTCAAGTCAACCGCACGCTTAAAACCAACAATATTTATCGAGTAGGCAACTATATCGGGTTTGATTTCCTTGACTTGAGTCAAAAGGTCTCTTGGCGAAAATATTTCCTTCTCCAAGGTACAGAAATAGGTTAAATGCCCCGACTGCTTTGCCACCGCTGAAAGATAAGATATGGATATATGATCGGCAAAACTCAGATCATGAGTACAGAATAATATCTTCATAAATTACCTGTTGTAAAACTTTTGTACCAATTTATGGTCATTCTCAGGCCTTCTGCAATGGATATTTTTGATTCAAAACCCAATATCTCCTTTGCTTTCCTGGTATCAATGAGCCGCTTGGGAATCATTGTGGGTTTTGACGCGTCAAAGTTGATTACTGCGCCATCATATCCATCAATGCTGATCATAAGATTCAATAAGTCTTTCAGTACATATTGTTTGCCACTGGCGATGTTCAGGAAATCATGCCCATTGATCTTTTCCATTGCCTGCAGGAGTCCATCGACCAAGTCGTCGATATAAATAAAATCCTTTATGTCCAATCCATCACCCCAGACCATTATAGGGTCATGGCGTTCAACAACACGCCTGATCAGAGCAGGCAAAACGTGTGATGTTTCCCAGTCAAAATCATCATGCGGACCGTAGATGTTGGCTGGTCGTACAATTATGGTGGTCATTGGCTTTTTAATCTTTGTCGCATACATCTCACACATGATTTCGCTGAAGCGTTTCATCCATGCAACGATAAAATATTTTTCGTAAAATTCGTTAGTAACATCGTTTTCTTTCGCTGGTTGGTCGGTGACGGGATACACGGTGTTGGAACTGATGAACAGGAATTTCTTGACATTAGCTTCATGGCTCGCTTCGAGCATCAAGGCATTCATTATGAGGTTGGGGGTCAGGTGCACCAATGGTGTCTTTTCCATGACCGAGGCGCCAGATGTGTTTGCCGCACACATAAAGACGTAGTCCATACCTTCAACGGCATTTCGGCAATCTTCAGGTTTTGTCAAGTCGGTTTGCATATATTCGACGTGTTCATTATTAACTATAGGCGACCGCTTGTGAATCGTTGCTCGGACATTGGCGCCTAAAGACAGCAGGCGCTGAAGCAGATTGATTCCAACGAAACCCATACCCCCGGCAACAAGTATCTTTGCTCCCTTATACATGCTCATTTCTTTCATCCCTTCTTGATATGATAGGGTTTCTAACAGGCCACCACAAATTCAGATCGGGATCGTTCCACAATATCGTAAATTGACCCGCGCGGTTATAATAGCTCGATTGCTTATAATGAAAAATCGCGACTTCACTCAGCACCAGATGCCCATTTCCAAATTTTGGCGGTATGAGTATTTGAAGTCTATTCTGATCTGATAGCGTAAAAGCTTCCCATTGACGATATTGAGGAGATGTCTCATCCCAATTTACTACCACCAGATAAAATTTGCCGTACACGCATGAAATCAGTTTCCACGTTTCCACATCTCCGTGAATACCTCTAAGAACATGGCGGGAGGATACGGAAATATCATCCTGCACAAAATGAACAGATATGCCTGATGTCTTATACAGACTTTCATTGAATAGTTCAACATACGTTCCACGGAAATCTTCAAAAATAGTTGGAGGCTTGATGAAAAGAACACCATCAAGTTTTGTTTTATTAACTTCCATTCATCATGCTCCTTCGGCAAAATAGTTTTTGCGTTTCAGGTATTCTTCCTGGTTTACAATATACCATTCCCATGTCTGCTTCAAACCTTCAATCAGGGTTGTCGTGGGATTGTAGCCCAACATATCGCGTGCAAGTGAGATATCCATCACTCGTTTGGGAAAGCCTGATGATTTTGTATCGTCAAACCTGTAATTGAACGGAATGAATTTGTTTAGTGTTTCTACAAGCTCACGGATGGTGTACCCTTGGCCGCTTCCGAGATTCACATAACGGCATTGCGTACCGTGATGCAATGCGAGAATCACTCCTTCCGCTACATCTCGACTATATGCAAAATCCCTGATCGCTGAACCATCCCCCCATACCACAAGCGGGTCTTCACCACGATAAATGCGGTGCATAAGAGAAGGAATTACCATTGCATTCTGAGGATCGAAATTGTCGCCGGGACCATAGACGTTACATGGTCTAACGACAGCGAAATTCTCAAGTCCATACTGAATCCGGTATGCCCGAACCTGCATCTCCGCCATCCGCTTGGCCCATCCCGGAAACATGTCCATTGGTGGTTCGGTTTCCTGGGTTTCAGATTCCTTGAAAACCTCGGCGCTTCCGTATGCCCCAATAGAGCTGGTATAAACCACCTTCTGCACCTTATTAACCCGGCAAGCCTCAAGAATGTTGGTATTCATCATGAGCAGTGGAACAAAAAAACTGGCCGGTTTCTTGACCGTCACATCAATCGATCCCTTGATGCCTGCGATGTGGAAGACAAAATCTGTGTTACGGGTTATTTCCTTGCAGAAACTGAAATCGCCCAGATCGCCGTAAACATATTCTGCGGAGGGGTTTATCTTCAGATTATCTAGCGAAACGCTTCGCACCTTGGAACCTGATTCACAAAGAATGTTCACAATTTCTCGCCCGATCAAACCGGTGCCACCGGTAATCAGTACACTTTTATTTGAGAAAAACTCCAATACTGCTGTTTTGATCATAATCAACCGCCTTTAAAAGTTTATAATGAAGCTTGATATCTGTCTATGAGAATATATATGATCAGGTCTAAAACGATCTGCTTTCTCCGCCATCTACAGCAATGGCCGCACCGTTTACCAGCGAGGCCCTTTCAGAACACAAAAAACCCACAACATTCGCCACTTCATCAGGTGTTCCCAGCCTACCCAGGGTCAATTGATCCTTCATCATCCGCTCAAATGCTACCGGATCATTTTTTTGTTCATTTTCCCAGCCTGTTCCCGGAATCATAATGGGGCCGGGCGCAACGCTGTTGCATGTTATATTACAACGTGTGATGTCTCTATCTAACGCCAAGCATTTCATTAAGCTGGTCTGGGCTGCTTTGGCCATATTAAACCAGGGCCGCCCTCCGCCTTCCTTGCCGTATATTGATGTTACGGTAACGATCCTGCCCCACTTCTGATTCCGCATCCAAGGAAGTACTTCCCGTGTAAATCGAACTGCCGTCATGGTATTTTTATTATAGACCTCGAGCCAAACCTCATCAGAATTGTCTTCGACCGTTGGTTGCCCCCAACGTCCGCCGCCGCCGACATTGTTCACCAGAATGTGCAAAGCGCCCCACGAATTGCCAATCTTTTCTAAAACATCTCTCGGGCTGTCTGGTTTTGTCAAATCCGTGGCTATGCCAATCACCTCTACATTGAGCTTCTTAATCTCGGCAAGTGTACGGTCAATATCTGATTGCCCACGCGCACAGATGGCTACATGGCATCCTTCCCCGGCTAGCAACAGCGCTACGGATCTTCCGATGCCACGACTGCCGCCAGTAACAAGTGCATATTTACCGCGAATACCAAATTCCATTACTATACCTTATCTAACAGGGCGCCAAACAAAATAGGTATATCCTTCCATCATCTGGCTCCCAAAATACAATCGTTTAACATTGACTAATTTAATTTTCCTTTCAGCTTCAAGTTGCTGTAAATGGGGTAACAATCTTTCCGTATATCCACGCTTCCGATGAAACTTCACAGCAAGATAATCAAAAAGATTATTATCATCGTAAAGTTCCACGGTAGGTTCTACATGCAAGCAAATCTCAGATTTATTTTTTAATAGATATTCAATAAATTCATGAAACCTGCCAGCTAATTGTTCTAATGCCCCAAAGGTAAGGATGGCGCTATTTTCAGCAAGCTTAAATTCATTATCCGGAGAAATCATATCGAATAAACGCCCTTTAATATTCCCCCTCCCTTTTTCGCCTATCATATTGACAATATCCACCGATGATTTGACAAAGTCTAACCCCATATATGTTTTATCGGGAAAAAGTGAGGATAGTAAAACAAGGTTCAATCCAGTGCCCGCACCAAACTCATATACTGTATTATGAGTTGATAAATACTTCTGAAATAGCCATACGCGAAACACCGTCATAAAATCATATTCAAATTGATTATTGGGCGAAATGATATAATCACCATCCCACCTAATAGGCTGGTTTTCGCGGATAAACTTTGGAACAAGCGACTCTATGTTATCCTTGTTTTCAACATATTTATTTAAATTCTCCGCCCAGCCGCGCTCCCATTGTGCTTTGCGCTCTTCCGCACCAATGATTTGTCTGTCGTTCTCAATTCTCTTTAGAACGTCTAATATGACGTTATCCCTTTCAGTTGGTACTAACCTTCTGAAACTAAAATCCTTTTCTCTGATCAATTCTATACATTCATCTGATAAATCATCAACCGTCGTGCCAAAAGATCTGGCAAAATCTTCTTCAGTAATTTTTTGCATCACTAATCCTCTTTACTAAAATGGGCCCTTGAATCTGTTTTCATGGCTATAGAAATCTTCACCGGTTAAATCGGTTGGGCTTAAATCAAGTTTTTCTTCTATACATCGTATGATGTTAATAGCATTTGGGTAAAATGCATTTTCCAAGTGCCTTGCAGTTGGACAAGGTGTAAACGCAAATCCTATTCTTGCAATAGGTGATTTTAGATTGCCCATACATTTAGAATAAATCAGTGCAGCAGCCTCTGCACTGAAACCATATTCAACCCAATCATTGTCGGCAACAATGCAGTGTCCCGTCTTATTAACAGAGTTAATAATAGGCTCAACGTTAAAGGGGGCAATGGTCCGAGGGTCGATAATCTCAACAGATATTCCTCTTTTTTCGAGAATATCCGCTGCCTTTACAGACTCCACGTTCATCCAAGATGTGGCAACGATCGTTATATCTTTACCCGTACGCAACACATTGGGTTGGCCGAAAGGAATTGTATAAGATTTCTCCGGTACTTCGCCAGTCTGCCAATACAACCAGCGATGCTCAAAGACCAACACAGGATCTTCATCCCTAATGGCCGAAATCAATAAACCTTTTGCATCATATGGAGTCGTTGGCAGCACGACTTTCAAACCAGGTATATGCGAAAACATGGAATACAAGCTTTTGCTATGCTGATGGCCCTGACCCCAGCCGCGACCCATAATAACCCTGATAACCATCGGCGCTTTGAGCATTCCGTTGGAAGAGTACCGATATGAGGAAATCATATTGGCCAACTGATTCATACATAAAAGAAGGAAATCAGCACGAATGTGAATATATACAGGTTTCATCCCATTGATTGCCGCTCCCAATCCGAAGCCTGACATGGCATCTTCAGACAACGGCATATCAAAACATCTGTCCTTCCCAAATATCTCGACCAAGCCTTTTGTCGACCCAAAGATTCGTTTATGATCGGGAACACCCAATCCATATACAAAGATTTGGGGATCCCTCTCCATTTCCTGTAGCATCGCTTCGTTTATTGCATCGCAATAAGTGATCTGTCTCATCTACATACCTCTCTGAATAACTCTTCTGCGTCACAAAAGGGAGATAGCTTTGCTTTCATGATACTTGTTTTAATCATAAGATCAATTTCATTCTCTAAATTCTCAATTTCTTTCTCATCATATCCGTTTGAAAGCAAATTACTGCGTTGTCTGCTTACGGGATCAATCGACTGCCATTTCAGAAATTCCTCTTTTTCTCGATATCCTGCGTCAAAATCTTCAAATATACCAACATGTTCTAAATATCGATAATACTTGAAGTGAAGAAAAACAGGCATTTGATTTTTCCTCATCAAATTGATGCCTTCCATTGTTGTTTGATAAATCTCTTCGACATCTGTTGCTACCCCTTTTAGAACGTTACAATTAAATTTGGCAATAATGTCAGGTAAAGATGAATATCCCCTACGTTCGGTACCAGGCGTATGAACAGCAAATTCATTATCTTCGCAGATAAAAATAATTGGTATTTTCATAAGACAGGCAATATTCATACTTTCCCAAAAGACTCCTTCATCCGTTGCTCCATCACCGAAAAAGGTTGCAACAATTTTATTGTTACCTGCTCTTTTATTTGCATAAGCAGCACCCAAAGCTACGGGGATACTACTTGCGACAATTGCTGAACTTCCCATGAAACCCGACATCGGGGCACACATATGCATAGAGCCACCTTTCCCCTTCAATCGCGCGGTATCCTTGCCGTACATTTCAGCAAAAAAATCACAGACATCTCCCGTTTTTGCTAAAAAAAGAGCATGAGATCTATATGTACCAAAAACCTGATCATCGTGGCTGAGAGACTGACAAACGCCTGCAACTATTGCCTCTTCTCCCATCGACATGTGCATGGGCGTTTTCATTTCATCTTCCGGATAATACTTGATTATGGTTTCTTCTGTCTTTCTAATCAAATACATCTTTTTGTATAATTCAATACCCAAACACATTACTTAAGCCCTTTCATTTTAGGTTTTTTTTAGTACAATTATAATAACAACCAATATTTTTTCTTAAACCTTCAACTTCATTTTGAGGTTTCGCATAGCATATCATTTCAGGCAGGCATATCATTCAGCTCGTAAAATGATTAGCAGAGCATTGCAGCAAATATCTTGTAATCACGGCAATTTGAAGACCAATAAAGATTTCACCTTTGATAATTTTTTCTAATATGACCTTAAATTCAAAACATTCAACAGAATCTATTTCGTTATCATGGTCTGCACGGTTATTAAATTCATCTCTGGAAAGATGAAGTTGAAAATAATATGGCAGGCAGGGACTTCTGGGCGTATGAACAAGTGGCGGAAGCATTTCAAAACGATTCATGTCACTGATCGTGATTCCCGTTTCTTCTTTAAATTCTCGCACAGCCGCTTCTATAGGCGTTTCGTTTTTTTGTACGCCACCCGCAGGTATCTCTAAAGTAATGTCATCAATAATGGGTCTATATACATGTACCATCACGATGGCTTTGTTGTCAACTATAGGGAGAATTAAGACCGAAGGCTGATCATACTCAATCGTATAATAGCAGCCTCGCTTACGCACGGAAAACCATTCGTTATGATGAAGAGTTTCAACCGGCAAAAGGGTGGTGCAAATCGGCTCAGTTAGCCTGGGATCATTGATTGTTGGGATCATAATTATCGGGTCAAAAATCCTTTCCCAAATTTGACGCGGTCTCTCCAATATTCAAGCAAGTCCTGCATCGTTTTTTCAAATGGTATCTCTGGTTCCCATCCGGTATGGGATTTAAACTTTGCTATATCCGGAACCTGCAAATCAGCATCCAACGGCCTCAGTCTTTCCGCATCCTGCTCAACTTTAATGTGGTCTTTGTGTGTTGATAGCAAGATTAAGAAATTGAGCATCTCACCAACAGTGCATGAATATGTCCCTCCAATATTGTAAGCTTCACCAGGGATCGGGTTTACCGTCAAGAGCATGTGATAAGCGCGAACGGCATCCCTTACGTCGGACCATGTCCGCAGAGCTTGTAGCCCTATGCATCTCTTATTCTCCAATTTAAATTTGGACTGTCTTTTTGATTCAAATTTATCGGAACCGATTTTCAAAGTCTGTCAGCGATTTTCCACCACTGTTCACAAGCATCTTTCAAAGATGGTGGGAAAAATTCAATCCTGGCATGATGACAACGTTCCCTGAGTTGCCGCCCATATTGAAGTGAATATTCCTGCCATTTTATGGCTGTGT
>CAIMCT010000047.1 GCA_903839535.1 uncultured Desulfobacteraceae bacterium | reverse complement strand
GGCTCCAGACGCATTGTTACAATTCCTCAAAACGCTATAATTATGCAAAGCTCGCGAGCCTTTCAATGCCATGAAACCATGACAGAGAATGGCTCGCACAACTATCGCTTTGCATAATTCGATACTTTGCATAACGACCCACTGCTGACATTGGGATAAGGATTTAAGCTTCCCAATACCGGTCATTGGTAAAGTAGCAATATCGACCCCCTTACTGTCAGTCACATTAGGTTTCCCAATGGCTGCATACCTACGGGAAGCAGACAGTCGATTCTTGCGAGCTAACTGGAATTACCGACTAATTGCAGACATTAGAATCACATTTTATGCAATAATCCGGCATACAAATATTCAATTTTGCCGGTAAGGCGGTCATCTAATGCTATCTGGAAATTATTTTTTATGACAAATAATAGGCTTGATGCAAGGCCAATCCCTGGTGAGTATTGTCGTTTTTGTGGTGAAGAGTCTTTACCTTTAGTTAAAACGCGATGCTGTGATCAATGGATTTGTTGCGATACAAATTTTATTTCTATTCGTGGTGGTGGATATTGCCAATTCGAACACGAACACTATAGCGCCTGCTATTTTCATTACAATGAAGGCCATAAAGGCTCATGGAAAGAATGCAAAGAGTGTCGTGAATTTTTTGAAGAAGATCTATATAATTCAGAGTTAAATTTTAAGCTTAAATAAATCAATGGGCGCGAATGCTTATGGAAGTGAGTCGCTTGGAATAAGGGGGAAACCTGTGAAGCCAGGAAAGAAAGATATTGCGATTCAATGCAAGATATCAGGTAGGCAACTGGAAGAATTGCAAAAACATACATGGCAAATGTGTGAAGCCTTTGGTTTGGATACAAAGATCGACAACTACAAAGGAGTAAAGCCAATTTCATTTTACAGCTGGGATTTGGATTGCCTTCTTGATGTTTTGGATATGACTTTGAATGATGCAAAAGAGTATCCGGATAAACAAGATGAGGGTTATATACAGTTGCACAAGTTGTATGTAAGCCTAAAGCATGACTATAAAGAAACCTACGAAAATTGAACGTATGAAAATGGCATTGAACCCACAGTCAGTGTGCGCATCTTGTATCTTTAATCTACGCCCGCTGAGCTAAGGGATTGAATTGTCCGGTTCATTGAAGCTTGTCCTCCCAATTTTGCCCGCCATAGAACAAGCGCAGAATCGTTACCTGATTTTCGTCTGCAACAAATGCAATGGTGACTCGGCGCTCAAAACCTACAATCCGTAAACCAGGGCTGACATCATCACGGCGATGTCCTCGTTCAGAAGCAATATCAAATCCTAAACAATAGGTTTCGAGTCTTTCTATGTAAGAGATTGCAACTTGTAAACTTGCCTTTGAAGAAATCCATTCATATATGCCAAAAAGATCATGACGGGCTTCTGGGGTGAAGATTACCTGCCGCGATTTCACAAATTTTCCGCCAACTTTGCAGCATGGTGCTTTCTTAGGTCGTCGAAAACTTGTTTGGCGTCGATTCCACGGTTGGGATCGGCTTTGATAGCGTCATAGGCAGGGACAACCTCATCACGTAACCATCGTTCTATTGCGGCATCACGCTCTTGAAGTGCCCTCAAACCGGCACGGACTACTTCGCTTCCCGAAGCGTAAGCGCCGGAAGACACTTTTTCGTCGATAAAGGCAGCATGTTCAGGAGGAAGGCTAAAAGTTCGTTTTTCTGCATTGGCCATAGTAATCTCCGATTTAAATACTGGTATGACTAAATCATACCAAAGGAGTTCATTATTCACTAACGCATTTACATCTGATCAAGGAAGCTACGCAAAAAATCTTTATCTTGAACTTCTCCATTCCGGACACTCGGAAAAAGAATTTTTTCAAAATCTTGAAATGCAGGAGTCGACCCATAACGGACATAAAAATTTATTGTTTATAACAAGATAACGTATAAACGGATGTGTCGCCTCAAAACACCACACAGATCGTGCCGTTTTGTCTAATTTAAGTTTTCGCACATGGGCAAACTTGGCTTGACGTGCGTAAAATGCGTTTACAGCGAG
>CAIMCT010000046.1 GCA_903839535.1 uncultured Desulfobacteraceae bacterium | reverse complement strand
GCTCCACGAAAACACAGGCACTATCGCTGCTGTGGACTACTCGGATTTCAGTCTAGCAGCAGATAATGTGTCTATTAATAAGGTAAATAATCAATAGTGAGGCATTAATAATTTTGGATGCGTATTATTTATTCAAATTACTATTCTTTAAACTTACCATTCGCTATTCACAACAGGACTATCCTGAATTTTGCAGCAGACAATAAGCACCGTCCAATTCGAGACTATTCAGAATGGTTTGTTGTACCGCCGTTAAGGGCGACAACCAGCGTAATTTCTCATTGCCGAGAGTATCTTGGATGATCGTTAAAGTGATGCAGTCAAAAGCTTTCAGGAGACGCTCTGCTGTTGGTTTATCCGTTTCTTTACTATGATTTTCAGGGTGAAGTCCAGGTAACTTGACGTTATCTTTCTGCAAGGATCTTCGGACAACAAATTCAATCAGCGTCAACACTCGTACTCCTAACGTCAGCAAATAGTTCAATCCTTCAATTTGGTCATTCCGTTTTACGAACAACGGTGCGATATTCAAGCGATTTTTGAGACGGTTGAATATCCGCTCAATACGGTATTCCTTGCGATAGCATAATACGGCGTCGCTGAGCAATAGCACTGACTTGGCGACATTAGTCACAAAAGCTTTCCAGCCGAAGCGCTGTTGGGCCGTAGCGATAGCCGATTCATCACGATGCACAGCACTAATTTGGTAGCGGATTTTTTCTGTCGTCTGCTGTTCACGAGTATTTGATCCCCTGCCTTTGCCAATATAGCGAGTTTGAGTTTCGCACTGCTTTTCGTAGTTGACCTTGAGTAATCCCTCTACTCGCTGTCTCTTGAGTATTTCAGCGATGGCAGTGATTAGTTTTTCTTCTTCGCTGATTTGCCGCTTGCCTCTGCCGACCGTTGGCGTCAGTGCTTTAATGTGTTGTTGCGCGGTATCTAAGCGTTTTTCTAAGCCTCTTGATTGTCGTTCAGCATAAGCTGGTGAGTGAATCACCAGAACACGCTCTTGCAATGCGGCTGTTTTGACTAATGGTTCCTGTAGAGTGCGGTCAAATTCGTACGCAGTGGCAATCAATACTTTTTCACCCAACTCATTTTCCCGAAATATGGATTCCAGTCCACCTTCTCGAGCTTTATCAAGACCTTTGTTTATCCATTCAGGCATTTCCTGAGCAGTACAACCTGTTTTTGGCAACGGTGATAAGTAAAAATGCCCACCTGATGCAATGTGTAACCGATTGGCTAAAGAACTCATCTTGCAATCGCCCACGAAGAGTAAGCCAGCCTTGTTTATGGCTACATTCACCCGATCAATTAAACCGGTGTACAACGTATCATCAGCGTGTTCACCTGATACCACCTCAATAGTTAGCGGCATACCTAATGGGTCTAATGATGCGGCTGCCAGCTTTATTTGCGGCAGATTCGGGTCATCTTTGCTGTTGCCAAATTGCATTAATCCGCCTTCCTTAACAACATGAAATCCTGAGACCGTAGTCGCGTCGCAACGTACAATGGCTGTCGGCAATTGATAGACTTCTATGCTTTGTCTGTTTAAGTCCCTCTCCACTGCTTTCCATGTCTTGCCTTTACTCAGATGCCTAAGCAAGTGCGACAGACGATCATCATCAAAATCAAGCACCTCTATTGCCTGACCTGTCACCCGACTCAAGGTATTGCACATCCTACTAATATAGTGCGCCACTGAAACTTTGCGATGATCGCCTTCAGTCAATATGTAAGCTAACCAAATGATTGCTGTCCATCCCCAGCTCAGCTCCCGTTGACAGCCGCGCTGAGGAATATGCTTATCCAATATCTTCGGAAGCCCCATTCTTATCATCTGAGCGATTAGTAAGGCAACATCATCTACTCGCTCAGTGATAATGACCAGTTCTGGAGTGCAAAGAACTTGTTGTGTTTTCTTGCTTAAAGTACCGATCATGATAATTACCTACGTTGTTTTGTATCATCCGTAGATAAGGTCAAACTATTGCAATAAAAGCCTTCTGTAACATAAAAAATAAATTAATGATTTAGGCTTCGGCTATAGCGAATGGTGAGTTTTACCGCTAACCTTTGCTTGCATCCCGCGTTTCTTTGTCTACAAGGAATCCACCTTGCTTCTCTTTCATCGCCAAGGG
>CAIMCT010000045.1 GCA_903839535.1 uncultured Desulfobacteraceae bacterium | reverse complement strand
CTATCACTTCCTGTCCATGTAGCCTTTTTACAAAGTTTGAATACGCAGGTCGGTATTTTTATGGATTTATTTCTCATATTGGGAAAATAATCTCATTATGGGAAATAAATCACTGAATCATGTTCTTCATTTACAACCCCTTCTCTGCTTAATATTTTTAACTATCAGCAATTATAGAATTATATTTCAACTGCATGATCCTTCCCGAGTTGGCAACTGTTTTGCAATACAGACCTAAAGAATCGTTGGCAAGGTGCGTTTTGATCAATGGAACGTCAGAAAAAGACTTGAAGCAGGCGCTTCAAGGATGTCGGTTCCCAATTAGGAGCTTGGGAACCAGTGGAGTAAAGATGCCGGATGGTATCACCCGGATGTGGTTGTATCTGGCGTACAGTGAATCGCTTTCCACAAATGGAAACGTTTATTTCCATGTTTCGAACTATGGAGTCATTTCGAAATAGACTGTCCGCCTTTTCAATAGGCAGTGTTTGTTGAAATATATTTGCCTGAAGTCCAAAAACCTTTGTGAAGTCGAATTGGAACGTTCCTGACAATAAGGAGGTGCAGTGCTAAATTGAAAGTCTCAATGAGGAAGGATGTAGCTCAATGCAGCATTAGAACTTTTTGTGAAGCTGTTAACTGTGTCCCAAAAGATTATCAACTCAACTCAATGTTACTGATCGAAGGAGGTAAAATGACAACAGGTAAGATAAGGTGTGAGGATTTTACAAAAAAGATAAGAACCGCTTTGACGGTTATTGTCATGCTGTCGGTAATGCTTACCGGCAATCCAGTCTGGGCTGACTGTGACAGTGCAGACTGTGTGACCGTGGGAAGTGATCTGGGTATGAAACTCTGTGTGGTATTTCAGGAAAAACGATATGAGTTCAAACTCGATTATGTTCCGGACGATTCTGGTTTTTTCTGGAAAATGGATAAAACGACATTAAAGCCGATTGAATCCGGTTCCGGAAGTTGTATTCAAATAGATAAAGATTCAGCCATAAAAATATGCTGTGCATATTTTCATACTTACAAATGCAGTTTTACGCTGAATTACACTTCTTATCCCGCCGATCCGGCCGGATTGTACTGGAAAATGGATTGGAAATCAGTCGTTGCAGTTGATGGCGATCTGCTCACTGCCTTTCAGTGGCACATTCAGAACACCGGGCAGACAGCATTCTCTAAAAGTGCAGGCAAACCAGGAGAAGATCTTCAGATGGGCAAGGCTATTGCCGATCAGTTGAGCGGCCTGGGCGTGATTATGGCGATTGTCGATTCCGGCCTTGAAATCGCCCACGAAGACCTTGCCGGAAATGTCATTCCCAATGGATCATATAACTACGTGGATGGTACAACCGATCCAACCCCTACCCCTACTGAAGCTGCTAAAGGTGGTGACCACGGTACCAGTGTAACCGGGATTGCAGCCGCCTTGTCCATGAACGGCAAGGGGGGGCGTGGAGTAGCTCCGCGGACATCGCTGAAAGGGTTCAATGCTTTAGAAACCAACTCGTCTGCCGATGAAATCTTTTCTTTGGGAGGACACACCCGTTCAGAGAATGTAGATATTTTCAATATGAGTTATGGTGATGATGGTTTGCGTTACTTCCCTCTGTCGCCTACTTACAAGGATTTCTATGACAAAACAGCTAATGAGCTTCGCGGTAAGAAAGGCGGAATATATGTCAAATCCGCCGGAAATGAGTTCGATGTTACGCGGGGGTACATTTGTACCGAACACAATGGCGTAAAAGGACTGACATGCTTTAATGCCACAGCAGAAGAGACAAACTCCAGGCCAGAGGTCATCACTGTCGGTGCCTTCAATGCTTCAGGTGTCAAATCCTCTTACTCGTCAGCAGGATCGACGCTGTGGATATCGGCGCCCGGAGGAGAATTCGGGTCAGATTCTCCGGCTATCATCACAACCGATCTGACTGGTACCGACAGAGGATACAGCCGCAAAAATCTTGTCGATCCACGCAACCCATTTGAGATTGGCGATCCCACATATAATCCCAACTGCAACTATACCAGCCGTTTCAATGGCACCTCTTCGTCCGCTCCGAACGCATCGGGGGCCATCGCTCTGATCCTTCAAACTAATCCAAACCTGACCCGCAGGGATGTCAAACATATTCTGGCGAAGACCGCCAGAAAAATCGATCCTGACTCAAAGGCATCGTATGTAAACGTCAATATCGACGGTGTGGATTATCAAGCCAGCGAGGGGTGGGTCACCAATGGCGCCGGGTACAATTTTCACAACTGGTACGGCTTTGGAGCGGTGAATGTGGATGCCGCCGTAGCTATGGCGAAAAATTAT
>CAIMCT010000044.1 GCA_903839535.1 uncultured Desulfobacteraceae bacterium | reverse complement strand
CGAAAATCATCTAATCATGAAAATAATAATCGTAGGCGCTTCCGGCACCATTGGAAAAAGAGTTACCGAAGAACTCAGGAAAACAGCTGAAAGATCGAGACTGAGATGGTTTTAAGAATTAACTTTGACGCCCCTCCGAAAAGGGACTTTTTTAAGAAACGAAGAAATTACTTATGATCGATAAAAATAGTGCAATGGAAAATTTTCTGCTCCAAATTGGTTGTACCATGATCTGTAGGTTAAGATAACCTGACGAAAAGGGTTCCAGGGTGGGTATTCCCATTGTTTTAAACGTTCTTTGACATATTTGTTTCGTAAAGTTAAGTATTCGCACGAGATTGATCCACAGACATCTACAGCAAGCCCAAATTTTTTGCTTGATTTGTCCCCGGTATTTTGATTTGTTATTTCGTAACGGGAAGCTGAGTTGAAAGATGGTTGCTTCCACATTGTTTCGCTTGTGGAGCTCTTCTAATGGTCGTCCTTTCATTTCACGGCGCATATTAGAAGTCCGGATGGCTTGCTGACCAAAATAATAATGACCGGTTGGGGTTTCTATTCTCCATCTGTCTTCCTTGCTATTTTTTTGCTTTTTAACTAAAGTCGCCTTGAAGCATTCACCTGTTTTATTATCAGTTACTTGCAACCCTTCCGGGGTCATTTCTAAATCATATCTTGATTCAGCACCTTGGATACCGGTGAAAACCATATCGATGTCTTCGCAACACTCATCATTGGCAGGACTTTGGTACGCCCCATCAGCGTAAACCTTTTCAATCAGCTGACCGGTAACCTCCATGGTTGCCTGAATGGCTGGTTCAACAAATACGGTATCTGGGATGTTGGCTTTTTCAACAAGCACGTTGGTAATCAAGTTCAGGCCTTCTTCTGAACATGTTTCAGTAATATTTATACTGTAGCCTTTTACCTTCTGATCCCCTTTGTTGCGATAAGCGCTGTCGGGGTCGTGCGGTGACTGGACACTTGATGAGGAAATCTCTTCTTTGGGGCGAAGTTCAATCTGCTGATTTTCTAATACTTTGTATTGTTCATTAAATACCCGTTGGAGCAGAAGAAAAGATTCGGTTTGGAGATTCCCAAATAACGTCAGGAGCTTGTAACTAATAATACCGATCGGTTGCAATCTGCCTTTGAGTTCTTCCCTAGTGCTGCGATAAACAGTTTTGAGAGGTTCTTCTATGGCAAGTTTTTCCAGTTGTTCAAGGTCGATTGCCGAAAGTGCTGATTTTGCAGAGTGATCAAGTGTTTTATAAAACATACAAAGAGTATGATGGATGATCTCGTAACGGGAAAACAGTGCAATGTTGCTGCCAATGAGTTTGCTGTCCATACGGATGCTGCGGCCATTTACATCAAACTCTTTGATCTGTTCGCTGGTAATTTGTGCGAAGGCTTTTCCCATCAAATCTTCACCATTTTGCTTTTGATGGTCATACATCCGTTTGCGCAAAAGGTAATAGGTTGATTCTACAGGTAACGGATCATTCATATTGAACAGTCCTAATGCGCTACGAACCAGAAGGTTAAAACGACAATGCTCGAAAAGTTGAGAATCACTCCATACAAAAGATTCTTTCAATATCATCATGCCAACAAGTGTACGGATCGAAGAATTAGGAGCACCGGTGGTAGTATTGAAGAGGATGCTGAATATGGTTTCATCTATGCGCATTACAACTTGATCATGGAACTGGTTATGCCAATGGCCCTGATCACTATACTGTTTTAATGCTAAACTCTCCAGCATCATCGGAACGCTGGCGAAGGCATCTAACTGAGGTTCTTTGTTTGATTTTTTAAACATGGGTTATGCTTTACTTATCGAAACAAATCTACCATTAAATAACGATAAAACCAAATTATGTTATTGACAATCATTTGTTTATAACTTCATCAAAACTGAATATATATTACATGTTATTATAAATTTTATCTAACCAAATCAACCCGGCCGACTTTTCGGAGTGGGCTCAAGTCTGAAACCTCAGGTCTGAAATGTAAAGTAGAT
>CAIMCT010000043.1 GCA_903839535.1 uncultured Desulfobacteraceae bacterium | reverse complement strand
GGTGACGATAATCTATGGCAAAAAAAGCATCTGACAACCAAAATATTTCTTGTGTGAAGAAAAAGCAAAATTCAGGATTTGCTAATTTTGCCTTAAGGGGTAGTTGCGCCTTTATGCGCCCATTTTCGATGTTATTGAGAACTTACTAAACAAGAATTTAAATGTGTGGAATAACAGGATTTATAACCAATAACCAGTTCGAGTCCTTCAGTCGGTCGCTGCCTGCTGCAACAGCATCCCTGGCGCATCGGGGGCCGGATGATTTCGGTATTTATGTGGACTCATCCGCCGGTGTGGGGCTGGGCCATCGCAGGCTGTCCATCCTGGATTTATCACCTTTAGGCCATCAGCCCATGACCAGCGATGACGACATGGTTAGAATCGTCTTCAATGGCGAGGTTTACAATTTCAAGGTGCTTCGAAAAGAACTTGAGAAAGCAGGACATCAATTCAGGAGCGATTCGGACACCGAAGTGATTCTAAAAGCCTATCTGGAATGGGGGACGGAATGTCTTAGGCGTTTTATCGGCATGTTTGCTCTTGCTATATGGGATGGCCGCAGCCGGCGGTTGTTTCTGGCCAGAGATCAACAGGGGATAAAACCTCTTTACTATTATCATCACGGTGGAAACCTGATTTTTGCATCCGAACTGAAAGGGATACTGGCATTTGAGGGAATCCCCAAAACCCTGGATACTGGCGCTATACCGCTTTTTCTGCATTACCAATATATCCCCTCTCCCCGCACCGTTTATCAGCATATTTTCAAGCTGCTTCCCGGGCATTTTCTAATCTGCGATTCCGAAACCTTCCGCATCAGCCCCTGGACCGAAACTCCGAATGCAGCAAGCAGGCAGTCATCTCTATTGGGGATACCTGGGAGCGAATTGACATGTATAGATCAGCTTCAGGAAATTCTGACCCGAGCGGTTTCAGACCAGATTGTTAGCGACGTTCCGATTGGTGCCCTTTTGAGCGGCGGCATTGATTCCTCGCTGGTTGCAGCCATCATGCAGCAGGTCAGCTCCGGTCCTGTCCGAACCTTCAGCATCGGGTTCAAGGATTCCAAATTCAATGAAGCACCTTGGGCCGCCAAGGTCGCTGCCTTCCTGGGAACTTCCCACACCGAACTCTATGTGACTTCCAAGGATGCCCTTTCGGTGATTCCCAGGCTCCCGGAGATTTATGATGAACCTTTTGCCGATGCTTCGGCAATACCATCCTTTCTTGTAAGCCAGTTGACCCGTTCCCATGTAACCGTGGCCCTTTCCGGGGATGGTGGGGATGAACAGTTCTGTGGATATACACGGTACTGGGCGACTCAGGCCATGGCCTCTGGTTTTCAGAGATTGCCTGGACCCTTAAGAATCTGGCTTTACAAATGTCTTTCGCTGATCCCCCCCTTTTTTGTTGAAACTTTTTACAACAGGCTTCAGCCTGTTCTGCCCCCGGCGTTCAGGTCTGCCAATTTTCCGGATAAATGGCAAAAACTGATTGTCCAGATGGGTCATGCGGATTTACAATCCCTTTACCGGGTTTCGGTGTGCCTCTGGGATATGGACAGAGTTAAACAGTTAACCGGCTGTTTTCCTGAATCATCCCGGTTTGAGCAGGTCTTTGATCAGACAACGGACTGGCCGACCCTGTCAAGACTCATGCGAGTGGATCAGCAGACTTATCTTACCGAGGCCATGCTGGTCAAGGTGGATCGTGCCAGCATGGCGGCTGGCCTTGAAATCCGAGTACCGCTTCTGGATCAACGGGTGGTCGAATATGCATCGCTAATCCCTGAAGAGTTTCTTTTTCAAAAAGGCCAGGGCAAGCATATTCTTCGCAGACTGCTGTCGCGCTACATTCCAGCAGCTCTTTTTGAAAGGCCCAAGATGGGATTCGCCATTCCCGTCTCCAGGTGGCTTCAAGGAGAATTGAAGCCTATGCTTCTGGATTATCTTGCCGAAGAGCGACTGAAACGGGAAGACATTTTTGATGCCGCTGTAGTTGCTGCAATGGTTTCAGATCATCTATCGGGCCGAGCGAACCATCCGCACCGGCTCTGGGCCTTGCTGATGTGGGAAATGTGGAGGGAAAAATGGCTTTGAACGTGAATCAGAAATCCGTCTGGGGATGGGCTATGTATGACTGGGCCAATTCGGCGTTTGCCACTACCGTGATGGCTGGCTTTTTCCCGCTGTTTTTCAAGCAATATTGGAGTATTGGCGCGGATGTCAATACCAGCACCGCGCTTCTGGGTTTCGGAAATTCCGCCGCCAGCCTACTGGTGGCGCTCTGCGCTCCGGTGCTGGGTGTTCTGGCGGACAGGTGTGCGGCCAGAAAGACATTGCTGATATGTCTGGCTTATCCTGGATCATTGGCCACTGCCCTGTTATGGGCGGTTCCAAAGGGAGAATGGGGCTGGGCAATTATCTGTTATGGCTTGGGAATGATCTGTTTTGCAGGCGCAAATGTTTTTTACGATGCGCTACTGGTTGTCGTTGCTCCGGCTCCGGATCGGGATCGGGTATCCAGCCTGGGCTATGCGATGGGATATCTGGGTGGCGGCCTGCTTTTTGTACTCAACATCCTCATGGTACAGCAACCCCAGTGGTTTGGACTGGCGAATTCGGAGCAAGCGATACGGTATGCATTTCTTTCGGTTGCGCTGTGGTGGGCGGGTTTTACGATATTTTTGATGGTGTGGGTACATGAAGAAAAAAACGTGTCGCCGCCTGTAAATGCCTTCGGTTTTTTGATGCAAGGCTGTATGCAATTAAAAAATACGATCACGCGGATTTTCAGGCTGAAGTCGGCTTTGCTGTTTCTATTATCTTACTGGTGCTATATGGATGGGGTGGATACCATCATCCGCATGGCCGTTGATTATGGCTTATCCATAGGTTTTACCGGAAGAGATTTGATGCTCGCCCTTCTGGTGGTTCAGTTCATCGGGTTTCCTTCGGCTCTGATATTTGGAAAACTCAGCCTGAGATGGGGGCCTTGTAATTGTATTTTTGCCGCCATTGCCGGATACGCGGCGGTCACCCTCTGGGGAGCATTCATGAAACAACGCATGGATTTTTACATTCTGGCGGTCATTATCGGTCTGTTTCAGGGTGGGATTCAGGCCCTTAGCCGGTCATATTACACGCGATTCATTCCGGAGGGTCAGTCCGCTGAATATTTCGGATTGTTCAACATGTTGGGTAAATTTTCAGCGGTTATCGGCCCCGCTTTTGTCGGGGTAGTCGGTTTGATATCACGGAAAATCCTGATGCCGGCCGCTCCGACATCAGAACAACTGCATGATGTCGGCCAGTTGGCCTCACGCTGGGGAATCGGATCAATTCTGGTTTTTTTTATTGCAGGCGCGCTGCTTTTGTTCGCTTCAATAAGAAATGATGATTGAGAAAACTTTAGATTTCAGGCATCATTCATAACAGCCTCAAAGTAATTACCTTTCGCTCACTTCTGAGTGACTTTTTATCTTCCCGCCCGCTTTTGTCCAAAGTTATACTGCGAACTGGCATAATTTTACGTTTTTGATCCCCCACCCCAACCCTCCCCCGCTGGGAGAGGGAGTTTATGAAAAGCGCAGATTATGCCAGTTCGCAGTATACCATCTTAAACTCGGCTCAT
>CAIMCT010000042.1 GCA_903839535.1 uncultured Desulfobacteraceae bacterium | reverse complement strand
TTTTGAACCCTCCCCCGCTGGGGGGAGGACAACACAGGTAGAGCCGGCATCCTGCCGGCTGCTGCAGCCGGCAAGATGCCGGCTCTACGACAAAAGATCATGCCCGTTCGCAGTATACCGTTTACGGTCAACGGCTTTTTTCCAATAGCTCGATTAACTGGTGATGACGAAAGATAAAGGCAGTGCGTCTTCCGCCAAACAAGGGCAGGGGTGAGGGCCGGACTGACCTGACGATTTTATGCTTGAATCGCTCAAGGTATTTGTCAAAATCAGCGGTTTCATAGCAGAGATGATTGAGTCCACCGCCTTGCTGGGCAGCCGTGTAAGCTGGCGAATGCTCATCCAGAGGCTCAATCAGTTCAATGGCCGCATCGCCGCCACAGGAAAGCAGAACCACACGAACGCCTTGATTGTCAACCGTAATCACCTCTGTAGAAGGCGAAAATCCGTAATCTTGCTGAAATTGGTTCAGTGACCGGTTAATATCTTTAACCACAATACCGATGTGGTGCAGTTTTAATGGTGACATAGACTCCCAAGCAATCGTTGTAGTTTTTCAGTACTCTTAAAATAGGTGACTTCACCACTTGCGGGGGCCTGTACAATGGCATGGCTGGCAACTGGCCGTGATACCAGCGCCCCGGCATTTACCAGTACATGATCTCCAATATCACTAATGATCGTGGTGCGAACCCCTAAAAAAGAACATTCGCCCACATGTACGGACCCCATGATATTGACTCCGGCGGAAATAAACACAAAATCACCGATTTTTACACAGCGACTGATGACACTCCCAAAAAGCGCCAGACAGTGATCTCCCATGCAGGCATTGGCATCCACGACGGTATGCGGCGCCAGAAAAACACCAGATCCGACGCTTGCGCTGGGTGAAATCCAGGCCAAAGGATGAATGATGGTGGCAAAACGGATATCCGGATATTTTCGGGTTAATCGCTCCACATATTCCGGTCTCAGCATAAAATTTGGCACGGAACAAAAGGCGATCAGAAAA
Source organism: uncultured Desulfobacteraceae bacterium (assembly GCA_903839535.1). Lineage (GTDB taxonomy): Bacteria > Desulfobacterota > Desulfobacteria > Desulfobacterales > Desulfatirhabdiaceae > RAAP-1. The sequence continues at coordinate 42,970 of CAIMCT010000042.1, read as the reverse complement.
AATGTATCGGTTTCAATATAGCGTCCTATATCCTGACTGGTTCCTACAATCTCAACGCCGCGATAGAACGATTCGCCATTACGGTTCGGATCATCATCCAGAATCCCGGTGATGTTCCAGCATGGCTCGATTGCGTTGATCGCATCAACCGAATCAATGATTTCAAGGGCAATGCCGCTGGCCCCAATCAGAATTAGATTTTTCATAAACATTCCAACTAAACGCCAACGGCATGGTCTATGCCGCCCCCCCATGAATGGAAATTAGCGGACGCTCTTGTGTTGGCTACAAGAGCATTTCTCATGTAGGGGCGACCGGCCGGTCGCCCTTACTCACGGTAAAAAAATGATAAATAAGAAAGAACCAGCCATAGATGCACCCCATTCATCATAATTTCTGAACTAACTTACCTGAGGAATTTCTTGGTAATCCGGAACTGATCTCCACAATCCTTGGCACCATGTATTCCGGAAGATGCCCACGACACCAGGCGATGATTGCCTCGGGTTCCAGTTTCTGACGACGATTCCGGGGAACCACAATGGCTTTGATGGCTTCTCCAAGAAGCGGATCCGGAACTCCCACAACCGCCACTTCCAGCACGTTTTCCCAGGCGGCGATGGCAGCTTCCACGCGATGAGGGCTGATGCGATGGCCTGCGCTTTTAATGAATCCGGAGCGCCTTCCCGTTATGTAAATAAACCCATCCGCATCCACAGTAGCCAGGTCCCCGGTATTCAACGAGGGGTGCCATGGAGCTGCGTAGCGCTGGCGCCGTTCAGACCCCTCCCCCCAGCGGGGGGAGGTTGGGAGGGGGGAAATGCTGTCATGCCAACCACTTGCCATCCCCCCAACCCCCTCCCGCTGGGAGGGGGCGTGAACGGTTACAGCCGACACAAGAGCGTTGTTCAACCTGGTTGCCGTGGCTTCGGGGTCCTGGTAATAGCCCAGCATGATATTGGGTCCGAATGCCACAATCTCGCCTTCCTGGCCGGGTGAAACAGGCTGACCATTCTCATCTATCACGGCAAGACGGGTACTAGCAAGCCCGCGACCCACAGATCCCGGTCTGATCCGGATCAGCTCAGGCGGCAGATAAGAGAGCCTTGCCGTGGCCTCGGTTTGTCCATACATAACATAAAATGCTTTTTCAGGAAAAGCGTTCGAAATTTCCTCAATAAACGGCTGCGCCAAAGGGCCGCCTGCTTGAGCCATGAACCGCAAGGACGGCATCTTGAATCGCAGAAAGGTACTCCGCCGACATAGTATCTGATACACGGCCGGAACCCCTGATAAGCCAGTGCAGCCATACATTTCCACAAGTTCAGGCACTGTATCCGGAAACATGAAGCGGGTGTTCAATACCAATGCAGCGCCAACACGCAAATGCGTGTGCAGCAGGGAAGCCCCAAAGCAATAGCTGAACGGTAGCACGACTTGGTGGATATCTGCATCCGTCAGGCCCTGAAACGCCACAATATCATCGGTATTGTAGCATATATTGGCATGGCTAAGCATCACTCCCCGTGGAGAACCGGTAGATCCGGAAGTGAACAAAATGGCTGCTGTATCTTTGTCCATAGTATCTGCAGGAGGATTCAGATTCGCATCCGTGCAGGCTGGAAGAGCAGACAAATCAGAGCAAATCTTTATATTCAATCCCTCAACTGCTGCATACTTTGGTTGCACAAACCCCAAGGATGGGCGGCATAATTGAATCACCTGATCCAGAAAAACGTTATCAGATCGGGAATCAATGGGTACACAGCAACAGCCTGCCCGCATAATGCCAAAATAAGCGATGATAAAAAAAACCGAATTGTCAGCCCACAGCAGGATATTATCATTAAGCGAAAATTTTTGGGATCTGAGCCAGGCGCTAACAGCAACAATGCGATGATATGCCTGGGCATAGCTCAGGGATTCATCCGGTCCCAGGATCAAGAGTCGATCTGAAAACCGGTTGCACCCAAACAGATATTCTGTGATATTAAAAATTGACGCCATGAATTTTAAGGCTTTCTTTGATATCGCCGATGGATCGCATCCGGGAGATTTCATCCATGCCAAATTCGATTTCAAAATCATCTTCAAGCTCTGAAATCATGGCAAGATGCCTAAGGGAATCCCAGCGGGGGATGTCTTTCGGTCCTATCTCGTCCCGGAATTGCTGCGGTTCAATCTGTAACACGCGATTTAGAATCTGAAATAATTGATCCAGTGATGTCATGAACAAAAATCCTTCAGGTTAAAATATTTCATCGGTTGACAGGGTTGAATTCAGGAAAGCGGCTTCTTCGGCAATCGCCTGCTTTGGCCTCAATTCCTGCATGACCATGTTCGCTGTCATCATAGGTGCTTTGGTCAGAAACTCCAGTATCCGTCTAAGGTCATAAGCCAGAATTTGAATAGTTTCATCCCGAAATAAATCAGGGTTATATTCAATAGCCACGATCAAGTCGGATCCGGGTTCAACGGTAAACTTCAGATCAAATTGACTGGCGATGGATTCATCGGCGAAAGGGCTGACCTGAATGCCTTCCCAGTTCAGCTTCGCAGGGGTGTTGTTCTGAAGAATGATCATTACATCAAACAGGGGATGACGGGCGGGATCACGCTTGAGTTTAAGGTCTTCCACCAGCAGGTCGAAAGGATATGCCTGGTGATCCAGGGCCTCGGTGACCGTCTTTCCCATGTCTGTTAGAATCTGAGACAGGAAGTGATCCGGGTCCAGTTTTGTGCGCAGCACCAGAATATTGAGATAAAAACCGATCTGCGTCTCCAGATCAGGATGAATCCGACCGGCTACAGGTGTTCCCACGCACACATCCCTGCATCGGCTATGACAATAGAGCAGAACAGTTACGCCTGTGGCGAAAACCATGAACTGGGTCAACTGGCTGGCCTGTTCCAGGCGGGCGAGTTCACGGACCAGCTCCGGAGCCAGAGTGAAGCGAAGCCGTCCGCCCTGATGGCTTTGAATGTGCGGTCTGGGAAAATCCAGATGCAGGTTCATATCTGGCGGCGGCGGTGTTAACTGGTTGATCCAATACTGGCGATGATTCAACATGGCGGGGCCCTTCATCTGTTGATGCTGCCAATGGGCGTAGTCCTTGTACTGAATGGTCAGGGGCGAAGATGCAGGATGTTGACCGCGACAAAGAGACTGGTAAATGGCGGACATCTCCCGTATCATCACCTGAATCGACCAACCATCGCTGATGATATGGTGTAATTTTATAATCATGACCTGCCGGGGCAATGAGTCAATGTCGGGCAGGCGGAGCAATTGCACCCGCAAAAGCGGGCCCTGTTTAAGGTCAAAGGATCGGACAGTCTCCGCCAGGTAAGCTTTATATGCATCTGTTTCAGGTTGAGCGGAACCGGTAAAGTCCTTTTCTTCCAGGGTGATCTTCATAGTGCTTAGAATTTTTTGCCGGGGTTCAGCGCCCACGGTGATAAACACGGTGCGCAGCGATTCATGCCGATCCACCAGGGTCTGAAAGACAGTTTTTAGAGCGGCTAATTCCAACCTGCCTTTCAACAAAAAGGCGCCAACTATATGGTAGGCCGGGGAATCGCCATAAACCTGATCCACCACCCAAAGCCGGCGCTGAGAATAGGACAGCTCATAATCGGGCGCATTCGGGGCCGGAACAATGGCAGGAAACTGGCGAGTGCCGCGTTGCTGAAGGACGGCCGCCAGTGCTGAAATGCTTGGCGCGCTAAAAAAATCTTTGAGGCCGATCTCTTTTTCCAGAATCTGTTGCAACCGAAAAACCACTTGGGCAGCCTTTAGACTGTGGCCTCCCAGCTCGAAGAAATTGTCGTGAATGCTGATGCGCTCCCGCCCCAATACTGCCTGCCAGACTGCTACCATCTGTGCTTCCATTTCATTCCTGGCTGGCTGAAACGGGTCTTCGGGTTCAAGCTCCAGCGGATTTAAACCCGCACACGCGGCTGCGTCCACTTTTCCATTTGCAGTCATCGGAATTTGCGGTATCTGGAACAATCTTGGCAACATGTATTCCGGAAGGCGGGCCTGTAGATGTTGTCTCAAATCGGCTGCTTTCAAGGGATGATCTGCAACTATATAAGCCCGCAAGCTTTTGCTCCCGTCAAAATCCTCATGAGGCAGGACAACGGCTTGTTTGATGTCAGGATGAGCCAGCAGATGATGAAGCACTTCACGGGTCTCAATGCGATAGCCCCGGATTTTGACCTGATCGTCCGCGCGGCCCAGATATTCCAAATCGCCGTCTGAACGCCATCGCCCAAGATCACCAGAGCGATAAATGCGCTCATGAGGTTGCCACGGCAAAACGGTGAATTTTTCGCCTGTCAGTTCCGGCCGGTTCAGATATCCACGGGCCAGACCATTGCCCGCTACACACAATTCCCCCCACACTCCAACAGGGACCGGCTGCAGATGCTTGTTCAGAACATGGACGCGCAGACCGGGCAGGGGCCGGCCGATGGCCTGTGTATTGGTCTGGATGTCCATATCGTTTAACTCCTTGAATGTTACATGCACGGTAGTCTCGGTGATGCCGTACATGTTGACAAGCTTAACCTGGGGGTAAATGTCCCGGAAGGGTTTTAAGCAGCCCGGCGCCAGCGATTCACCGCCGAATATCACATAGCGGAGCGCCAGGGGGGTGCCGCCTTGCTCATCGTGGATGGGGCTTCCAGCCCTAAAATCCGCCACGATATGAGGAATCAGGGCATAAAACGCCGTCGGCGTCTGATTGAGTACCGTAACATGATTTATTTTAAGAAGTTTCAGAAATTGCCGAGGGTCCTGGGCGGTCAGGTGGGGAACTATAGTTATGCACCCTCCGTATAGCAGCGCGCCAAACATTTCCCAAACCGAAAAATCAAAACTGAACGCATGAAACAGGGTCCAGATATCCTGATCGGAAAAATTAAAGTCAGATTCATCATTGACCATCAAGTTCACGACCTGGCGATGGGTGATGAGTACCCCTTTTGGTGTGCCGGTGGATCCGGATGTGTAGATTACATAAGCCAGGTTATCCAGCGCCGATGCTGAATTAAGAATTATGGGGCTGTGAATGTCCTCCTTGATTGGAAGGCTGGCCGCACTGGGGTGCGGCGCTCCCAGGAGGGTGGGAGCATCCGCCAAGTTATGAATTGCTGATAAAAAGACCAGTTGATTCCCATCTGTAATTCCTGATTCGTAATTTCTAATTTCTAATTCGTGATTCGTAATTTCTAATTCGTAGTTCTTATTTTCTAATTCGAAATAGTTGGCAAAGCGATTTTGTAGCGATTTACAGGTCAGGATTATCCGCACCCCGGCATCCTGCAACATAAACGCCAGCCTCTCCTGGGGAAGGCTGGGGTCCAGTGGCAGATAGGCCCCGCCGGCTTTCAGAATGCCTATGATGGCGACAATAATATCCGGAGATTTTTCCAAACAAACGCCAACTATCTGATCTGGCCCAATGCCGCATTCATTTAGAAGACGGGCCAACTCATTGGCCCGAAAATTTAGTTGCCGGTAGGTCAGCCGCTCATCCTCCGATGTCACGGCCAATCTGTCTGGATGGCGCAGAGACTGGTCCGCAAATAATTCGTGAAGGGTCTTGGTCTTGTCCTGTGGTAAACGTTCAGACTCCTCACCCCAGCGGGGGGAGGTTGGGAGGGGGGAAAAACTGTGATAGTCGTATTCTTCCTGGGTCAATATCTGCAGACGTGAAACTGGTATATCCGGTTGGCAGGTCATCTGAGAGAGGATCGTCAGGAAATGACTTAGCATCCGGTTTATGGTATCTGCTTCAAAAATATCCTTGTTATAGACTAATGATCCGGTTGCTTCCTGACCTTGAACCTGCAACCCCAGGGTCAGGTCGTACTTGCCCCAGCCGTGATGTGTGTGAATTATCCGCGCAGTGAAATCCGGTCCGGATGGCAATACCGGTAAATCCTCGCGGCAGTTAAAGAGTACATCAAAAAGGGCTGTGCGACTCATATCCTTATCCGGGTTAATGGCCTGGACCAGACGGTCAAATGGAAATTGTTGATTCGCCATAGCTTGATCCCAGTATTGGTGCATCTGAAAAACCATATCTGCAACCGTAGGATCGTCCTGAAAATTAGCCTTTATGACCAGAAGATTGGCAAAAGGCCCCACTGCTTCAGCCAGTCTTTCATCTGAACGGCAAGGACATGGCGCCCCCGTAATTACCACGGTCTGTCCGGTATAGCGAAAAAGAAGGATGTTAAAGGCTGTTAAAAACACGGTGGTCATGGAAGCATCAAGATTCGAGGCCAGCTTGCGGAGCGCTGAAACCAGATTCTCAGGAATCAAAAACATAAGAAATCCGGATTGATATGTTTGAATGGCCGGGCGGGGATGGTCAGTTGGCAAATTCAAAGGCTGGCAATCCTTGGCGAGACATTCTGTCCAGAATTGCTGTTGAACCTTCATCAGGGTCGGATCTTCTTTGAATGTATTCTGCTTCAATATAGCTGGAAACTGACTATATCTGGTCAGCAAATCCCATTCCGGCTTTTGTCCTTTCAAGCGGGTCTGGTAATCATGGAGCCACTGAACAGCAACCTGCTCCAGCGACCAGGGATCGCAGATAATATGATGGGCGGTCAGCGCCAGAATATAGTTCTCAGCATCAACAGATATTATCGCCGCCCGTACCAGGGGCGCCTGATCCAATTGAAACGGCCGAGCCGCGTCTTCCAGAATGCGGATGACAAATGACAGCGGAATGAGCTTGCCCATCGTCTCTATATGCTCGCCTTCTAATTTCAGCACTCGTAGCTCAATATCGGCCTTGTCCATAACTATTTGCCCAGGAGGGTCGCAGGTTCCGACAATACTGGTGCGCAATGCGCTGTGGCGGTTCACTACAAACTGAAGACTATCGGATAGCTCCGTGATTTGCAGCGGACCTTTGCAGCGCAGTATCAGCGGCATGTTGTAATACACCGGACTGTGCGGATAGAGAACACCTGCTTCAAAACGATCCACGAACCAAAGTCTGGACTGGTGATCGGTAAGCGCCGCCAGGGCCGGAGATGATTCAAGGGAGCTGATCGCAATATCCTGGCACAGAATCTGCGGCTGAACGGCGACCTGAAGCAAAATGTCATGAATGCTTTTCAGCATGGCTGCAGCGGTTGCTTCCTTGAACAGATCAATATTGTATTCCAGGTTGATCTGGATCGTCTCTTTTTCAATGATTTCCAGCGTCAGATCGAACATGGCGCAGTGACGATCGAATATGAACTGGGTTATAGTCATGCCTGGCAGTTGAAAAGATCTCTCCCGCACGTTTTCATAAACAAAAAGCGTATCAAAGAGCATATTGCGCCGAATGTCACGCGGAATCTGAATGGATTCCACAAGGATTTCAAACGGCAGACCTTGATGAGAAAAATCTCTGAGGCAATTTTGCGTGACATTCAATACAAATTGATCAAAAGCCAGATTGCCATCCGGGAAATTTCGCATCACCAGCGTGTTGACTAATGCGCCCACTGTGGATTCAAAGGCAGGCGTCAATCGTCCTGATGTTGTTGTGCCCACGAGAATGTCTGTTTGGCCGCTCAGTCGATGTAATAGCAATGTATAAATGGCCAGCATCAACATATACGGGGTGGTATTGAAGCTGCGAGCCAGTATCTTAAGTTGCCGGGTGTCCTCCTCATTCCAGCTTTGGCGAAGAACCCTGCCATGAAACTGCTGCCGGTCCGGACGCGGAAAATCCAGAGGCAGGTTCAGCGGAACCGTCTGGTCCAATCGCTTCCGCCAGTAGGCTTTATCCACGCTGCATGTCTCGGAACCAAGATACGATTTTTCCCAATGAACATAATCCCGGTATTGACCGGTAACCGGCTGCAAACTCTCTCCCATATACAGGCGGACCAATTCCTGAACCATGAATACGCCGGAAATGCCATCGCCGATCAGGTGATGCATATCAAAAATCAGTAAATGCTTATTCTCGCTAATTTCGGCTAAACCCATTCGGGCCAGGGGCGGGCGGGATAAATCGAATGGCCGGATCATGTGTCTGGCGAAATCTTCGGCCTCATGCGGTTCAATCCGGGCGTATTCAATGGGCGCATCCACAGAATCGAACACCAGTTGACATATCTCATCCTGTTGGTCATAGCTTCCCGGCTGATCATAGCTTCCCGGAATCTCAAAGCCGGTACGAAGGCTTTCATGGCGCTGGCAGAGGGTTTGAAAAGCGGCTTGTAGCCGGTCCTTATCCATAAAGCCATCCATCATGATGGATCCGGTCAGGTGATAGGGGCCTTCTCCCGACTCCATAAGGCTGAGTACAAAAAGGCGCTTCTGAACAGATGATGCTGGCAATTTTTGATGCTGGCGGATCTGCCCTGATTTTTCAATTGGAGAGATATCAAAGGCAAAGCCGCCGGCTCGCATTTCCATGATGCTTTCCTGAACGGCAATTTTTACATGCTCCATGTCCGCATCGCTATGGACGGTTGAAAAAAAACAGATTCGCCGCTCCCAGGTATAAACCCCGCGATAGAGTAGCAACAGAAAAAATATATCCATTTCAATGGGCGCCAAGGCCAGATCATAAGGACCAAAGGACTCGAAGCGAAACAGGGATCCGAAATGGCGCAATTGAATGGGCGCCCGTTCTTTCTCAAACCATGCGTTTAGTTCAATAGCAAACGCTGAGACCCGCCTGTTGAGGTCTTCCTGAAGACTTGGGCCCGCATACTGCAGGTATTCCAGCACGGCCTTTGCGGCGGACATGGCCAGCGGATGTTTGCTAAACGTTCCAGCAAAAAGAAGTTTTGGCGGTTGAGGCGAAGTTTTATCTCCGAAAGACCAGAATCCACCATCCACTGCATCCAGAAATCTGGCTTTTCCAGCCACCACCCCAATGGGCATGCCGCCGCCCAAAACCTTGCCGTAGGTGACCAAATCCGCACATACATTGAAATAAGCTTGCGCTCCGCCAGGGTGAATCCTGAATCCGGTGATCACCTCGTCAAAAATCAGTGCTATTCCGCATTCCGTAGTGATTTGGCGGAGCTGCTGCAAAAAAGCGTGGGGGTGAAATCCTGGACGCCGGCTTTGCACAGGTTCCACCAGCACTGCGGCCAGACTTTGGCCGTTTTGTCGAATGATCTCAAGCGCCTGAATATCCCCATAATTGAGGACTATCACATCGGCTACCATGCCCGGAGGCGTACCTGCGGAACGGGGCACGGCGTTGGGACGCTCACCATCTGCTTCCGCCAGAACGCCATCAAAAGTTCCGTGGTAAGATCCGGCAAACAGCGCCAGCAATGGCCTACCGGTTACGGCTCTGGCAATCCGTACTGCCGCCATGATCGCTTCGGTTCCTGTATTGGTGAAGGCAACCCGTTCCACTCCGGTTATCTCGCAAATCAACCGGACCACTGCGCCGGTTTGATCGAATTGGGGGCCAAGATGAAATCCGTTTGTCAATTGCCGGGTTACGGCATCCACTACAACCGGCGGACGATGGCCCAGAAAGCTAACCCCGTACCCCATGGCCAAATCAATATAGGAGTTGCCGTCGATATCCCAGAAATATGCGCCTTCGGAACGGGCGCAAGCTATAGGATAGATGCAGTCTTTTAACTCGGGACGAAACCCAATAGCCTGTATCCAGTCGCAAAACTGCGAACGGTGGGTCTGAGTTAGACGCTTGGACCCGGCGGTCCGTTCATTGTAACGCATCGTAAAATTGCTGATGAATTGCTTCTGTGCTAAGGACAAGACAGGTAAGGAATCAGGAGGATGTGCAGGGGCGATATTTTTTTCACCCTTACTTGGGATGAGCGGTTCCTCATCAATTTTGTTCTTTATTTCTTCTGCTCTTCCACTTTCATGGGCCAGGGCTGAAGTATCTCCCCCCCATTCGTTTAAGAGCGCCAATTGGTTGGTCATTAGGCTTGACATGGCCTCAAGCTGTCTATGAAAAATTTTTTGAAGCCAGGCAGACCCGCCCGTTTCAGGCAGAGCATTCCTTGTCATCCCTTCTGCGCGTGGAAGGTGGGGGGCATCTGTGGAAAACATCTCCGGTGTTGACTCCGGGACAGGTTGGGAACTTTTGGCATCCGGATTGCCTACAGAAGAGCGTTGCTCGAAACATCCGGATGCCAAAACAATAGCCGCTATTTTGGAAATGGTGTCCGCTTCTGAGTAGAACCGGCTCAATTCCAGATCAACCCCCAAGTCCTGGTGCAGCATTTGTCGCAATCGGGCCAGCATAAGGGAATCTATTCCCAGATGAAATAAATTGGTGTCGCAGTCCCCGGCAGTCAACGCAAGGCTTGAAATGCGATTGACCATTTCCAGCAGTTGGATGGTAACAGGTTCCGGCGCTGACGGATGGTAAAAGGTTTTGGCGCCAACGGATTGTTGAGCTGTTTGTAGATCAAGCTGCATAAGAGTCTCGCTATCGCAAAAAGTAGGAGCGGGTTCGCCAGAATATCTTTTGGCCGCCCGTACAAAAGTTAAGCATAAAAATTCACCGCAAAGACGCAAAGGAAATATTGCTTTTTATCTTTGCGTCCTTTGCGTCTTTACGGTGAATAATCCTGTTCATGTTCATGAATATCAGAGAAAATGTAGTACGCTGGCGCCCCAGCTAAAGCCAAGTGCGCTGCTGGCCAGGACCACCCGGTCGCCGGAGCCAATCATGTCTGCTTCCAGTGCTTTCGCCAGACAGTACAGCACATCAACCGATCCAAGATGACCATTTTCGGATAAAGACCACCAAGTCTGATCTTTTGTCAATCCCATGTTTTCCAAAATAGCCAGGATTAAGCTCTTGAAATTCTGATTGAGGATTGCAAAATTGATATCGGACATTTTACAGCCGCTTTTCTGAACGGCCCTGTCTATCACATGAGCATAATTGGAAAGATAAACGGTTTCCAGAAGCGCGCCGCAGTGTTTAAAATCGACATCGTCAGGACGTAAAAATGCCTGTGTACCAGAGCCGTTCGGATATCGCGTACCGCCTTGCCTCACTATAATATGCTCTGCAAACCGGCCATCTGTCAATCCTTCATAAGCCAGAAGTCGATTGGTGATCTCATTTTTTCGCATGATTGCTGCGGCTGCGCCGTCAGCCAGAATGAAAAGAGGTAAGCTCTGCGGATCACTGTAGTCCAGAATGGTTGACCATTTTTCAGCGCAGACCACCAGACCGTTTTGCAGTGATGGATCAGCCAATAGCAGGCTTCTGCAGGTGTGTAAAGCCAGATTGGCGCCGTTGCAGCTATTTCGCAACTCGAATGCCAAGGATTTATTAGCGCCAAGGGCGGTCTGAATGCTTGCAGCCGGAAAACCCAGCCCATAATCCTGTGGCGATCCGCCACAATAGATAATGATATCCACTTCAGATGGGTCCATTCTGGCAGCTTCTAATGAGCGTCGGGCTGCTCGAATGGCCATCTGGGTGGGGTGATCATCGACATCCGCCACGGATTTGCAATTCATGCCAATTTTTTCGGTCAGCACGGTTACGGGTATGCCTGCCATTTCTGCAATGCGTTCGCTGCTTAGACGATTGGCGGGAATATCATAAGCAAGACCTGCAATTCCAACCCATGGAGTATCCATTTTCATCTTAGAACTGTCCATATTCTGGAGTGAGCTGTCTCAGTACCGTAGTCTGACTACTGGGCGCTATGGTCTGATCCACCACCTGAGACGTAGCGGTATTATTTACTCCAGTTGCTTGCTGAGAAGCGGCGGTGTCACTTGTAATCGGTGGCAGAGAAAGAATGGGCAGACTGCGCTTGAAAATTTCGTGAGCTACGCTGTTAAATGTCAAATCTCCGGATACCTGCTCCGGCGGCTCTCCATTGACCATTACAGCAATGGCGTTGCCGTCGCGATAGGTAATGATCGCCTGATATCCCAGAATATCGCCGATATGGCCAATATACCCCTGCTCGTTAGACAGACCCAGTCCATAACCCGTCAAAGGCGGACTTGCTGGAGGAAACCAGGTTGTTCGCTGAACCTGAGTCTGCGGCTCCAGCAAATCACCCCTGGCCAAAAAAATGGAGTAATTCAAAAAGTCATGAATATCCATGACAATGGCGCCCGCCGCCCAGGAATAGGAAGGATCAAGGGCTGTGACATTTTCAAAGGATTCCAGAAATCCGTTATTGTTTTGGTCGTGGTATCCCTGAGCATGGGGTTCGGGAAACTGCGGCGAAACCGGAAATGTCGTATTGTACAGCCATAAAGGGCCTATAACCCGCTGTTGCACCTGAGTTTCGATGGAGACACCGGTGGCGGCTTCCACAATCATTCCCAGCAGAATATAGCCGGTATTACTGTAGAGCCATGCGGTTCCAGGCTGAAATTTCAGGGGATATTTCGCCGAAATATCTACCAGTTGATATGGAGCCCAGACATGCGGTACAGCCGGTAGATAATAGTTGTCACGAAAGTCCGGATCATAATTGTATTCGATGATGCCAGTGGTATGGTTGAGCAACTGCCGGAGGGTAAGGGCCTCCCAGTTGGCCGGAACTTGCCAGTTATCAGGCACATCGGGCAATGTCCGGATCGCCGGCATCCATTGGCCCAGCGTCTGATTCAGGTTCAGAATGGACCCGTTGCGGGCCTCGGTTAACTGCAGAACCACGGTTGCCTCAAAGGTTTTGGAAACGCTGCCAATTTTGCCAATCAGATTCGTGGTCATGTCTATGTGGTTAGACAGACTGGCGGTTCCACTGCTCCCAAACCAGGTAGCCCCGTCGGCCAGACGCACCCCCATGACGGCGCCTGGAATACGGTATTCGGCTATGACTGTATCCATGACTTTCTGCAATTGAGCTGAAATTGCAGGGTTCAAAGGTTGATCGTTGTTGTTGCCGGAGCTGGAACTGGAGCTGGAACAACCAGCAAGAATCAATAGTCCCAAACAAAGGAAAAGTCCGACTCTGTTCGCCCATCTGTTTAATCGTTTCATAGCTACCTCCTAATTGGAATTACGAATTACGAATTATGAATGAAAAGCAAAAGCATAAGCATAAGGTGATGACTTGATGTTTTTTTATTCATCATTCTCTTTTTTTGTTTTGTGTTAGGGGGCTGTGAGCATCCTTCACGGTATGTAAAACATTCAACTGATCTGAAATGAGCCGAGACATCGCATTTATTTGATCCAGGAATATCGGTCCCAGAATTTCCGCTCTGGAATTGGCGCTAACATTGGTCCTGGACAGATAAGAGCTGCTCTTCCCAACTTCCAGATTTTCTAACTTCCCATTTGTTTTTTGTTGGGGCCGGGCCGGTTCTGGTGCAGTTTCCGCGAAGGCTGGAATATCCAGAACAGAACGACTGTACGGCCGATCAAATCCTTCCCAGTCCACAATCTCTCCCTGCAAATAGAGTTCTGCCAGACTTCGCTGCATTTGTCGCCATTCTCCCCTGCCGCTAAGCAGACTGGGCAACCACAGTCCGCTATGCTCCGGGTGATTATTGAGAGCAATCAATGACAGCATGGGATTAGGTCCGATTTCCAAAAAAGTGTGAAATCCCATGTCGCAAAGGGTTTGCAGGCTGCGGGCGAATTGAACCGGTTGACATAGCCGCCGAATCCAGTAGTCTGCCGTAGCGATATCGGGTCCCGCCACCTGCCCTGTCATCCCCGACAAAACCGGTATCCGGGGCTGGGAGAACGAAATGGATTGAACAGTCTTGGAAAATTCCGCCAGCATTGGCTCCAGAAAACGGGAATGAAAGGCATGGGGATAAATCAGTGGTTCGACCCGAATGCCCGCTTCAGTTAATGCAAGCATCGCCGCATCAATGGCCTCTGGCAAACCGGAGAGCATGATGTCTTTGGACCCATTGAAAACTGCGATAGCAAGATTTTCCATCATGGGTTCAATGTGTTTTTCGATACTGGAGGCATCGGCGAAAACTGACACCATTTTACCGGTCGGAGTCAAATCCACCATCAATCTGGCTTGAACAGCCACCAGTTTCATGGCATCTGACAGACTGAATACGCCAGCAGCGCAGGCGGCCGGAATTTCACTCAGACTATGTCCGACCACAACTGATGGATGAATTCCCCAAGATCGCCAGAGCGCGACCAGAGCCAGTTCCAGGGCGCACAAGGCTGGCTGTCGATAAATCGTGCGATTCAGCCGATCATCTTCGCCAGAAGATATTTTAGCCACATTGGAGTCGTACATGCCAATTTTCATTATGGCCAAAAGAGACCCATGGATCAACGGCTGAAGCAGAGCATCGCAATCGTCAAGTATCTGACGAAAAATCGGCTGAGTTTGATATAGTTCATGGCCCATGCCACTGTGTTCAAACCCTTGGGGCGTAAACATAAAAACAATGCCCGGCTCTGATCTGGTGACTGATACTCCATAACGGAGACCACGGAATTTTTTTCCTCCGATAAAAGCATCAAGTCCGGCATGAAGATTGGACATGCTATCGGTTATCAGGCTGAGTCGATGGAGCTGATCGGGTTGCCGGCGATTGACACTGTAGCAATAATCAGGTAGGGGCGAATCTTGTATTCGGCCTTTTGGACATCGCCCTTCCGGAAGGGCGAACACAAGGTTCGCCCCTACACCTGCCTGTTCCATTTTTTTAGACACATACTGATGATGCCAACTGGCCAGATTCCTTAGATTTTCCGCTGAATCGGCGGCCAGAGTCAGGATATGCAAAGGCCGGTCCGGGTTTTTATACCAGTGGGATCGCCGCTGAAACGGATAGAAGGGCAGGGAAATTCTCCGGCCCGGAGGGATTTGTTCCAAATCCGACAAATCAACGGACTCGCCTTGAATATAGCGTTGAGCCAGTTTTCTAAGCGTTGACCAGACAGGGTCGCCTGGCAGGGGTTCACCTGTATTTGCTATCACGTCGGGTTTGGAACAGATGTTGGGATGGGTTCGCTCCTGTATGAAATCGGACAGTCTGGCGTAAACATGATCAAGGCTGTTTGCTATCAGAGCCAAACGGCAGCTAAAATGGGTGCGGGTCGTGTTGGCGCTAAGACATAAATCGGATAGATCAAGATTGGGTTGTTCCGCAATCATGGTCATGTATCTCTGAGATAGCGCCCGCAAAGCCTCATGCGTTCGGGCCGATAGCATAAGCAAATGCCAGGATATGAATGGTGAATTAGGAATGACGAATGATGAATGGGATGTGTCTATGGCTGGCTCTTTATTATTCATCATTTTGCATTCAGCATTCATCATTTTCAGTCCAGCCGCCTGTAATACGACATGAACATTGGTTCCCGCAAAGCCGAATGCGCTGACACCTGCAAGTTGCGGTTGATCTGAAGTCAATGTATCTTTTTGGCCTGCCTCCTGCCCACTGCTCCCTGCCCCCTTCTTTTGAGGCCATGCACAAATATCCGTATTTACCGTCAACTGGATGTCCCGCCAGTTGATGCGGGGATTGGGATTAGAGAAGTTGAGACTTGGCGGAATCTGGCTATGGGCCAATGACAGAACGGTCTTGATGAATCCGGCAATTCCTGCGGCAGCCTCCAGGTGGCCGATGTGGGTTTTGACACTGCCAATGCGAAGCGGATGATCCCCAAAAACAGCAGCCAGAGCCTGAACTTCAATGGGGTCGCCCAGAGCTGTGCCGGTTCCATGTGTTTCCACATACTGGATGTTGTCCGGATTGATGCCTGCATGGGTCAGAGCTGCGCGAATGACTGCCTGCTGGGCAGGGCCGTTGGGTACGGTCAAGCCGCTGCTTCGGCCATCGTGATTCACCGCCGATCCGCGCACCATCGCCCATATTTTGTCATGATCTTTTTTTGTATCACTAAGCCGTTTCAGAGCTACAATGCCACAGCCTTCTCCCCGCCCATAACCGTCCGCCAACGCGTCAAAGGTTTTGCAGCGTCCATCGGGTGAGAGCATGCGCGCTTTGGATAAAGCGAGGCTGGAAACCGGATGCAGAATGAGATTGACACCGCCGGCCAGAGCCAGGTCACATTCCCCGGCACGCAAACTTTGACATGCCTGGTGTACAGCCAGAAGCGAAGATGAGCAAGCCGAATCCAGCGCCATACACGGGCCTCGTAAATTCAGGAAATGACTGAGTCGTCCGGCTACGGTAGCATGACTGCTGCCTGCGCAGTCATAAGCATTGATACCGTCAAGTCCCGCATCTGTTACGAGCAAAGAATAATCCATGGTGGCGATGCCGATAAAAACTCCCGTGGAAGAGCCGGACAGATTTTTGGGGATGATTTCAGCATTTTCCAGGCTCTCCCAAGCGACTTCCAGAATCAAACGATGCTGGGGATCCATGCGCTCGGCTTCCTGGGGAGTTATGCCGAAAAACTGGGAATCAAATCCATCCACCCTTTCCAAAAAAGCGCCGTTCCGGGTGTTGATCCGGTTCGGGACATCAGGGTCCGGGTCGTACCATACATCAGGGTCCCAGCGAAAAAGAGGGGTCTGGACAATGGCATCTTTTTTTTGAGTCAGCAATTTCCAGAATAGCTCCGGCGTATGGGCGCCGCCAGGGAATCGGCATCCCATGCCAACAACGGCAATCGGGCAGTCAAGCTTGTCCTGTTCGCGGCGAACAGAGTCTGCTTTCTCCAACCGGCGCTGAAGAGTATCTACGACCGTTAATGCACGTTGCAGACGGTCCCGATAAGCTGGTGACATCTCACTTCCGACCGCCTCTCCGGTAGTCATCCGTGATGGCTCTTTGCTCATAGCCGATTCTCCAAATCCGATAGCCTGGCATCCAGGAGTTTTTCAAGTTCTGTATCGGATAAATCCGCCGTGTCAGGCAACTGTGAGCTACCTTCACAATGAGATTGCGAGCTACCTTCGTGAAGGTGGCTTCTATCCACCTGTTTCTGTGCAGCATGTTCAGGAACATTCTGAGTCGCTTGCGGATCGGGGTTCCGGTCTTTGAAAACCTGTTGTATCAGATGTTCCGCAAGACGCTCGGTGGTGGGGTAATCAAAAGTCAAGGTCAGCGGAACCGGGCACCCCAGAGCGGATTGCAGAAAATTGCGCAGCTCTACCGAAGTCAGAGAATCCATCCCAAGTTCAAAAAAACCCTGATCCATGCCGATTTCATCCACGGAAGCTCCCAGAATCCTGGCGACCTGCCGGCGTATAGCCTCAGATAGAGCCATCAGCCGTTCGGTATCGGGAAGGGACTGAAGGTCATTGCGTAGCCGGGAAGATGCAGGCAAAAAAGGCTGAGGGGTTCGGCGCAGCAACTCTGTTAAAAAAGGCGGCGTAGTTGCGGCGATCTGCTCAATATAACGGTCCCAATTCACATCCACAACGCCGACCTGGGGCCAAGGTTGCTCTCTGAGCATATCCGTGAAATGGTTCAAAGCACTTTCCGGCGCCAGAGCGCGCAGACCTTGATCCTGCCAGCGGGCATGGTCACGGGTTTCCAAACCTGCCGCCATTCCTACCTGACCCCACGGACCCCAATTGATGCTAAGCCCTGGCAGGCCATGCCGCCTGCGATGGTGCATCAATGCATCCATAAATGCATTGGCGGCCGCATAGTTGGCTTGGCCTGGCGATCCCAATAGCGATGCTATGGATGAAAAACAGATAAAGAAATCCAGAGGCAATTCCTGGCTCAAGGTATGCAACTGCCAGGTTCCCAATACCTTGGGTTCCATGACGCTCAAGAAACGCTCATGAGACTGCTGTGTGATGACACCATCATCCAGCACGCCAGCAGCATGCACAATCCCCCTCAAAGGCGGCCAATCAGGTTTTGGGGTCAGAACCCTGGCGGCGTCAACCGGGTTTGCTATGTTGGCGCTAAGCACCATGATTTTTACTTCATCTTTTTGACCATGTTTTAGCCTGGCTGTCAACCAATGACTGGCTTCATCTCCGGGCGCGTTGCGGCCCACAAGAATCAGGTGGCGAGCGCCTGACTGTATCAGGCATTGAGCTGTTATGCGGCCAAGAGATCCCAGACCGCCGGTTATCAGGTAAGTCGCATCAGGTCGTATGATGGGAATATCTGAAGCGGGAGAGGTTTTTTTGTCGATCTTTGAAAAAACAGGTTTTTCGGTTTTTCGGCGCTCCTGCTCTTCCTCCCTTACGTTTTGCGGATTGACCATAGTCGATTCTAACGATTCCGGTTGGACCATCGTAGATTCTGAAGGCTCAGGCTGAACCAGTACCACTTTGCCAACATGTTTGCCCTGGGCCATCAAACGGAATGCATCCACAGCCTCGGTTATATGAAAGACCTGATGGGAAATGGGTTGAAATTGGCCTTCCTGCAACAAATCATGCAGGTTCTGCATCATAAAGCGGATCAATTCGGGTTTTTGGCAGGAGAGTTCACCCAGCTCAAAGCTGTGATACGACACATCCGGACGGATTTGATGCATTTTTTCCGTATTCCAAATGCCGATTTTTCCGATTTCGATAAAGCGTCCAGTTGAGGCCAGAACTTCCAGGTTTTTGGCGATGAACTCATCCCCCAGACTGTTCAGTATGACCGTGACACCTTTACCACCGGTAACTTTCAGGATTTCATCCCCAAAATCCAGGGTCCTGGAATTGAAGATATGCGTGATCCCCTGAGATTTCAGCAGGCTCCACTTGGATGGGCTGGCCGTTGCAAAAATCTCCGCCCCAATACGCAGTGCCAGTTGTATGGCTGCTTGCCCCACGCCGCCGGCTGCCGCATGGATCAAGACCCGATCATGATGGCCTATCTTAGCCAGATTCATCAGCCCATGCCAGGCGGTTAAAAACACGATGGGCAGTGTGGCCGCTGCAGCATCGGAGATGTGAACCGGTTTGGGACAGATAAAGGCGACAGGTGCTATCACCCGGCTGCCCAAAGCACCACGAGTAACGCCTGCTATCACGACTTCGCCAATGGTAAAACCAGTAACCTTTGAACCAAGGGCGGAGATGGTTCCAACCGCTTCCAATCCAAAATCCATTTCCTGAGCAGATACGGGCTTGCCCTCAGGGTTCATAGCTTGCAGCATTCCCAAGGAATGGAGGACATCCTTGAAATTCAGCCCAGCGGCTTTTACTGTAATCTCCACTTCTTCGGGGCCGGGAATACGCCGTTCTACACGGGCCATAAACAGATTTTCAAGTTGACCCAGAGCCGTGATTTTAAGCCGACTATCATAATTACTATCTTCTAATTCCGCCCTTTTTAAATATCCTGGCCCCTCTTTTTTAATATCCCGTCCAAACTGTGGATTATTTTTAATTCCTAATTCGTAATTCCTAATTCCTAATTCTGAGGATGGGGCTTGGCGCATTAGTCGGAACACAAATCGCTGACGATTTCGCCATGCAACCTGATCTTCATGATCTGGATCCGTTACTTCGTGGCATAACACCGAAAAATCATGAGTGGAGTCCAAAGGATCAAGATCGACACAACGACATGCCAGATCGGGAAACTCCATACGAAGAACCCGGCTAAGACCCCATACCGGAGCCTGCCACGGACTTATAGGAGCCAAACCAGCGGCCTGCGCTCCCCGTGTCACGACCCACATTTTGGGCAAGGGCGACAGGTTTAGCGGAAGCGAGAGCGTGTGTAGCAAAGCCTGAATCAGGGATAAAGCTGATAGCAGTGGCGAGTACCGAGGATCGAGAGTCGAGATAGTGGCGAAAGATTTTTCGCTCCTATCTGGATCAATGGGGTCCAGATGCCATAGATAGATCACTGTCCGCAAATCAGAAGGCTGTTTGGCCAAAATATTCAAAAAGGGCAGCATCTCTATAGCACCGGTGTCAGTCAAAAAATCCGTCTGATGGATCATTTCATTGGCATACACCAGTTGGGAGTGAACCCCCTGGGTGATGAGATATTTGGCCAAGTCTTGACCAAGTCCTGCTTTGTCAGCAAATATCAGACATGTTCCGGTAGGGGCGGCCAAAACATATTCTGGCGAATCCGCCCGTTCCAAACCCATTGTGTTAGCGGGTTTAGAATCCGCCCCTACATGCCAAACTGGAAAATAGCGCCAGTTCACGTCACGGGATTTAAGGCCCCTCAATAAATTAGCCGGATTTGCGGCCAGACCTAAAAAACGATCCACTGTTGCAACGGTATCGCCCAAATCGTTCAGCAGTTGAATAGATGCAATCATATTGCTTGATTCAGTCATGGATTGAGGCCGGACATAACACCAGAGCCGGGCTGTATGCGCACCACCATGTGGGGAGCAGATAAAATGGAAGCTGTCCACACTGGAAGGCACCATGGTACGAGTATCCTGATCCGGCAAAAGGGCTACCAAAAGCTGAAAACATGCATCAATCAGGGTGGGGTGAATTTCATACTGGGCCAACCCGTCAATTTTAGGGGCGATCATGAGTCCAATAGCTTCATCCTGGCCCCGCCAGATGGTCTCAATCCATCTAAATTGAGGGCCCAGATGAATCTGGCTGTTAGCAAGACGCTGATAATAGACGGAACCGTCGATTTTCTCCGGGCAGCGCTTTTTTAGCATTTCGATGTCCACGGTTCTGGAAGGATGATGTGCCTTGGGCAAAAATGCTATCTTGCCAGCGGCATGTTCCTGCCAGGATTCTCCGTTGTCGCTGATCTTTCCAAGACAAAACCCGAAACGATCGTTCTCTTCGGGGGTCAAAACAATTTGCAGCATACAACTCTCATGATCTGATAGCGCCAGAGCCTGTGGGAACATCAGATTTTCTAATACAATTTCCTGACCAGATCGCATAGAACCAGATCGCATAAGCCCGGCTGCACTCACTGCCATGGAAATATGAAAAGCGCCGGGTACAACGATAGAGTCAAAAATACGATGGTCAGCCAGATAAACGAGGGAATCAGGGCTGAAGTGCTTTTGGAACAACACTGCGTTCAGGGCGGGTGAGGCGATTTTCTCATCAATCAAAGGGTGCAGCATGGTATGAGCACCTGGCCTGCCCTCACCTGGCGGCAGGCGGGTACCAACGACATTTGAGATGTGGCTGTCCGTACCTGCTGGAATATCTATCGGGTCTATCCAGAACCGACGTCGCTGAAAGGGGTATGTGGGCAAAGACAGAAGTCTGTGGGAACACCCTTTATAAACTCCTTCCCAGTTTACCGGAAAGCCGTTTACATAAAGCTGAGCCAGCGCGTTTAAGAGTGTCTGCCAGTCTGGCGCGGCCTGGCGCAGACTGGAAAGCCAGACGCAGGAAGGATCGGTAATACATTGCTTTCCCATGCCTATGAGGACGGGCTGTGGTCCGATCTCCAGAAACCATCGAAATCCTTGATTGTACAGGTAATCCATGCTGTCTGCGAAACGAACCGATTGACGGATATGCTTGGCCCAGTATTCGGCGGAAGCAATAGTCTGATCCGCTGGCTGGCCGCTGACATTGGAAATCACCATCATCTTTGGAGCATGGAATTTTACTTTTCGCGCTGCCTGAAGAAAATCCTGTAGCATTGGCTCCATCTGCGCGGAATGAAACGCATGGGATACCTGTAAAGGAATAGCGGAAATACCTTTAAGCTTTAATTGCTGAGCCAGTAAGCGGATCTGATCCTGATGCCCGGAAACCACTACGTTCCGGGGTCCGTTTAACGCGGCTATTTCAAGCTTGTCACCAAACGGTCTTGTAGCCAACGCTCTTGTAGCCGACACAAGAGCGTCGGCTACAAGAGCGTTGGCTGATGCAATGGCTGCAGATACCTGATTGCGCTCTGCCAAAACAGCAAGCATGGTACCTGTTTTTGGCAATGCCTGAATCAGGCGTCCGCGTGCTGCAATCAAGCCAAGAGCATCTTCCAGGCTGAACACGCCTGCCAAACACGCAGCAACATATTCGCCGACGCTGTGACCCATGACTGCGGCAGGCTCAATTCCCCAGGATTGCCACATCATGGCTAAGGAATATTCCAGTGCAAACAAGGCGGGCTGGGTAAATGCGGTATCGTGAATACTGAAGCCATCCTGCGATGAAAACAGCAGATCGGTCAGTGAAATACCTGCGAGCGGGGAACAGTCCCGACATTGATTCAGGTATTTACGAAATTCAGGTTGATGGTCGTAGAGTTGTTTGCCCATACCCGGATACTGGGCGCCTTGACCTGTGAACAAAAATGCAAGATCGGGTTTGGGTGTCTGTATCTTGCCATGGTAAAAACCGATCGACTTGGAAGGTTGATGAGATTGAATTATTTTGTCAACATCATCAGACTTTTGTAAGGACTGGGCCGTCAGCATATCGCTGAGAGCCTGGGTGGAATCAGCAACAGCAGCCATGCGATGGGTAAAATGCGTCCGTCCTGAGGCGGCTGAAAAACAGATATCCGACAGGCTCAGGTCCGAATGCTGCGCCAGATGATCACGATAGCGCTGGACCAAATCGGTTAAAGCTTGTGGTGTTTTGGCGGATAAGGTCAGAACGTGGCAGATATGGGCGACCGGCCGGTCGCCCCTACTACCGGTGGGAGGAGGGGTCTGAACGCCTACCATGGTGTTATTTTCGACACCCGGCGCTTCTTCTATGATGATGTGCGCGTTGGTTCCGCTAATCCCAAAGGCGCTGACACCGGCTCTTCGCGGGTGATGGCTGCTGGCATGCCAGGGTACGGCGCTGGCTATGATTTGAACCGGTAGCCGATCCCATGGAATATGGGGGCTGGGTGTGTTAAAAAGCAGATGTGCCGGAATCCGGTCGTGTTGAAGCGCCAGAACAACCTTGATGATCCCGGCAATGCCGGATGCCGCTTCCAGATGATTGATATTGGTTTTGACCGAACCGATCCATAGTGGCCTGTCTGCGGAGCGACCTGGACCCAATACTGCGGCCAGAGCGTTAACTTCTATCGGATCTCCCAGCGGAGTGCCGGTTCCATGCGCTTCCACATAATCCACAGAGGCTGCGTCTATATCCGCATTCTGAAATGCCTGGCGCAATAATGCCTGCTGAGCCTGACCGTTGGGAGCGGTGAAGCTGCTGCTGGACCCATCATGGTTGACTGCAGAGCCACGGATGACAGCCAGAATCCGGTCTCCACGGGCTGATGCTTCGGACAGTCGGCGAAGTGCGATTACACCGCACCCTTCTCCGCGCCCATAGCCATCTGCTGAAGCATCAAAAGTCTTGCAGCGGCCATCGGGCGACAGCACCTTGATGCGGGAAAGATAGATGCCGCTCTCTGGCTTCAGCATTATCTGTACGCCGCCTGCCAGAGCAAGGTCGCATTCCCCGGCCAGCAGACTTTTACACGCCTGATGCAGCGCCACCAGGGAAGATGAACAGGCCGTATCAATAGACATGCTGGGGCCTTGGAAATCATAAAAATAGGACAGTCTGCCGGAAGCAAAGCAAAATCCGGAACCCGTTGCATCGTAGGAGTCAATCTGGCTGGGATCTGGGCCAAAAAGTCGGTATTGTTCATAGTCATTCTGGCCAATGCCAACAAACACCCCGGTGCGGCTGCCAATAAGCTGATCCGGGGATTGGCAGGCGTCTTCCAATGCTTCCCAACTGACTTCCAGGAGCAGGCGATGCTGGGGATCCAGACTAATTGCCTCACGTGGAGATATGCCAAAAAACTGGGCGTCAAAAGTATCAACCTGGGTGAGAAAACCGCCTTTTCGGGTGTAAATTTTGCCGACTGAATCGGGATTTGCATCATAGTAGGCATCCACATCCCATCTGCCATCCGGAAATTCAGAGATTGCATCCTGCCCCTTGTCCATCAAATCCCAAAACTGATCCGGAGAGTTTGCCCGGCCTGGAAATCGGCAAGCCATGCCGATAATTGCGATAGGCTCTGTTTTAATCTGATTCTGTGCTTTAATCAAATCATGGTGGCTTTTTTCCAACGTTTCGATGCGGGTGCGGGCTTCTTTTAGCGCAGCCAAAGTCCTGGCAATCGTTGCATCAGGATTAGGCAGGGAGTTTAGGGTAACGTCCATGGGCAATTTAATGACTCCTTAGCAGGGTTTCCAATTCTAAAAGTTCTTTATCAAGTTGGCTGGCGATTTCAGACTGCACGTTCGATTTATTCGCAGTTGACAGTAAATTGTCAACTGTCAACGATAATTCAACCTTTAGCATTTCATTGATATAAATGGCAAGCTTTGTCATGCTTGGAAAGTCAAACAGCGCTGTCATGGGCAAATCAATGTCCATATCCCGGACGACCCACTGCCGCAATTCAACCGCCATGATCGAATCCAGTCCCAAACTGAAAAACCCTTGATTGGGGTTGAGCAGCCCGGATTCAGGGGATATTCCCATGATTCGGGTGGTCTGGGTTTGCAGGTATGCAACCAGAATCGTTTGTCGATCGGATTCGGGGGCATCCAGCAATTGCCGGCGCATCTGACCATGTAGGGGCGAATCTTGTATTCGCCCTTCACAAGGTTCGCCCCTATGTAATTCGTGCAGGTCATCAAACAAGGGATGCTTTCCCCAGCTCTGATAAATGCGCCGGAAAAGGGGCCAGTTGACATCCGCAACCGCCATCTGAACTGCGTCATTTTGTAGCAAATATGAAAGGGCGCTGAATGAAATTTCGGGTTTAATGGCGGTAAGACCGCGACGTTTAAGCCAGGATCGGCTGTCCTGACCTGTCATGCCCTCACCCTGCCAGGGGCCCCAGTTGATGCTGAGCGCAGGCTGCCCCGTGGCCCTGTTATAATGGGCCATTGCATCCATGAATTGATTGGCGGCGGCATAGCAGCCCTGAGCTTTGGCACCCCAGATGGCGGCTATTGATGAATAATAGATGATAAAATCCAGTTGGTATGTCCGGGTTAGACTATGCAGAACCCATGCGCCCTGAATTTTTGGCGCCAAAACAGACCATGCTTCATGTATATTCATTTCCGGAAGCAAAGACTCAACCAGAATCCCGGCTGCATGAACCACGCCTTTCAAGGGAGGCATATTGGCTTCAATGTAAGAAAGTATCAGTGACATGGCCGCCATATCGGCGACATCCGCTGACCCTACATAAATGTTTGCGCCGGACTGTTTCAGCACATGAATTTCATCCATGGTCGGTTTGGAAGGCTCCCGCCGGCTGATCAGCACCAAATGTCGCGCCCCCTGACGAATCATCCATTGGGCAGTTTGAAAGCCCAGTGCGCCCAGGCCTCCGGTGATCAAATAGGAAGCATTCGGACAAAACATAAATGGCTGCAAAGTTTCAAACGGGCTGCGAGGTTTCCCCGTGGGTTGACTATCAGCAATTTTCAAGCGGGCCATGTACATTCGGTTTTGTCGAATGGCGATCTGATCTTCCTCGTTGCTCTGGAAAATGGCGCTTAATAGAGTTCGCACCCATATCTGAATAGCATCCTGGCCTTCCGAAAGTGGATCAAGATCAATCAGTCCACCCCACAGATGCGGAAATTCCAGGGCAGCCGTTCGTCCCATGCCCCATAGCGGAGCCTGAGATACAGATGACAAAATCGTCGAGCGCCGAGAGTCGATAGGCAAACTCTTGCTAATCCCTCGACTCTTGGTGCTCGTCTCTGTTAAAACGGGTACGGCTCCGCAGGTAATCAGGTATATGCGCGCATGGGTAGTTTGAGGGATTTGGGACAAGGCTGCAAGTATCTGGGGAACTGCAAAAACAGTGATGAGTTGACTTTGCCGCAACGTTTCCGGGCTCAACTGAGCTGTAATGGGCGTGTCCAGCGCCCACAGATAGACGACATGGGTCAGCTTCCCGGAACCGATAAGATCAATAATCCCTTTTTGCAGGGTTTGTTGCCATTCCGCCATATCTTCTTCAAAAATGCCGCTGTTCGGTATAAAGGTTCGGGCATCCGCCACAATACAGGGTCTGCCTGCAGTCATCAAAATCCGGGATAGTTCGTGGCCAACCCCAATCTGATCCGCCAGAATCAGCCAGGAGCCGTCCGGGTGGATTATTGTATCCAGTAGCCTGGCTTTTTCCCAGCTCATTTCGTATAAAAGATTTTCAAAATGGTCTTTAGCCGGTAAAAGGGAAGTAGAAACTTTAGGATATGTGTCAAACCAATAGGATTGCCGCTGAAAAGGATAGGCCGGAAGCGAGATACGCCTGCAAGACAGCCCTTTATCTACATTTTCCCAATGAATATCTGCGCCCATCTCATACAGACATCCCAGACTGGTCAGCATTTGCTGACGCTCGTCCATTCCATGTCGCAGGCTGGGCAACAAGTGTGTTTTCAATTCGGGCAAATTCTGTTTGGCCAGAGACAGGAGCGTGGGTTGAGGGCCGATTTCGAGAAAAACAAAAGAGCCCATTTCGCTAATGGCTTTTACCCCATCGCTGAAATGCACTTCACTGCTGATATGTCTGGACCAATAGGGATAGCCCGCTATGCTCTCTTTTTCCAACTGACCTGTCAGCGTGGATATCAAGGGAATTTTGGGCATGGTGTAAGCTATACTTTGAACTGCGTTTTCCCATTCGGCTATTGCTGGCTCCATCAGGGGAGAGTGATAGGCGCAGGCAGTCGATATTTGAATCGTTTCGATACCCTGGCGATTCAGGGCCGCACACACCCGGTCAACCGAAACGTTAGGTCCGGCAATCAGGGTATTGCGGGGACTGTTAAGTGCAGCAATCACAACGCGCCTGTTTTCTTTTTGCAGCAGGGGCAAAACTGCATCCGGTCCAGCCAATACCGATACCATAACGCCTGCAGGACTAAGCTTGGCCAAAATCCGATCCTGAGTCGCAGTCAATTGGATAGCATCTTCCAGCGAAAAAACCCCCGCAACGCAGGCAGCGGCGTATTCCCCCAAACTATGGCCCATGACCACAACTGGTGAAATTCCCCAGGTCCGCCACAGCATGGCCAGAGCATATTGGATGCAAAACAGGCCGACAGCATCCGGGGCCGGAAACCGCCAAGGTTGCCCCGGATTGGAAAAAAGCCTTTTTATGAGGCCAGGGCTGCCAATACTATCGAGAATTTGTTCGCATGTATCCATATTTTTTCGGAATGAGGGTTCGGATTCATACAAACCGTGTCCCATACCGGAATATTCGGATCCAGGCCCGGTAAATAAAAAAGCTAATTCACATACGCCGCCTTCAATTCTTTTTTTTCTTTTATCCTGTTTATCCATGTGAATATTTTTTGTTTCGCTGGCATGAAGCTGTTTGGCGAAATCAGGAGCGCTTTTTCCGACAAAAGCAACCCGATGGGGGAAATGAGCGCGGCCTATATGGGTGGTATAACACAGACTGGCGATATCTGTTTCTGGCTCAGCTTTTAGAAAAGCGGCATAGCGCCGGATCAGAAATGGCATGGCTGTAGGGGTTTTTGTGGAAAGTGTCAGCAAATATGGTTTAAGGTCTGTCTCAGTATGGCTTTGCTGCGGTGTCTCAGGAGCTTCTTCAACAATGATATGAGCATTGGTCCCGCTGAAACCATAAGAACTAACGGCTCCGTAGCGGACCGGACCGGCTGTATTCCGGGGCCACGGAAGTTTGTTTCTGGGGATGATTGCCGGAATGTCTTCCAATTTGATGTGGGGACCTGGTTTTTGAAAATGAAGATGTCCAGGAATTACCTCATTCTGGAGAGACAGGATGACTTTAATGAGTCCTGCCACCCCTGCCGCCGCTTCGCAATGGCCAATATTGGTTTTTACGGAACCAAGAATCAGCGGATGATCCGCAGTCCTTCCCTTACCATAACTGGCGGCGATGGCCTGGATCTCAACCGCATCTCCCAGGGGTGTACCAGTGCCGTGGGTTTCCACATAGTTGACTGCATCGGACGATAACCTGGAACGGCTAAGGGCCTCCTGTATCAATGTTTTCTGGGCATCAGGATTGGGTGCGGTCAGGCCATTGCTGAAGCCGTCCTGATTAACCGCCGAAGCCCGAATAATGGCCTGAATGGGATCACCATCCTGAATGGCTTGGCTGAGGCGTTTTAGAATGACAACCCCGCAACCGTCGCTGCGTACATAGCCATTAGCGCTTGCGTCAAAGGCCATACAGCGGCCATCGGAAGACAGCATTCCGGCCCGGTTGAAAGACAGGCCGATATCCGTGTCTAAAATCACATTCACACCGCCGGCGATAGCCAGCAGAATCTCGCCGCTTCTAATGCTTTCACAGGCCAGATGAATGGCTACCAGCGAAGATGAACATGCTGTGTCAATGGCAAGGGACGGACCCCTAAGTCCTAAAAAATAACTAATACGACCTGCAGCTACGGCCGAGGATGTTCCTGTCCCGAAGTAAGCGTCGATATCACTTGGCGATTGCCGTCTGATTTGCAGATCGGCATAGTCGTGACCGAAAAGACCGGCAAACACGCCGCAGCGCGTACCTGCAAGTTTGCCCGGATCTATGGCCGCATGTTCCAGGGCTTCCCAAACAGCTTCCATCAGCACACGCTGTTGCGGATCCATGCAGATTGCTTCCCGTGGACTGATACCAAAAAAAGATGCATCAAAAGCATCCACGCAAGGAATCTGTCCTCCATAGTGCAAACCCAGCGGGAGCTGGCTAATATCCGGATCACCCATAAGATGCAATCGCTTGCTGGATAAGGGGCGAACAGCATTTTGGCCGTTGATGAGCAAATCCCGGAATGCTGAAAGACCGCCTAATATATCCTCGTCATCCGTTGGAGCTGGAAACCGGCAAGCCATGCCAATAACGGCGATATCGTCGGCATCGGATCGTGAAGGTGTCAGCAGCATGTTTCGGGATTCTACGATATGGCGGGAAAAGCGATTTCTGAAAAATGCAGCAATGTCCCGAGCCGTGACATACTCAAAGAAAAAGCCAGGCTCTATCGAAACCCCGAAACGATGACTCAGTAACGACTTTAGCTCCATCAGTTTCAGGGAATCCAGCCCCAAATCCCGCAGAGCCAGCTCAGAGCTGTAATTCTTTTGTGAAGGCAGTAGAGCGAAAATACTCTCTTCCACAATGGTCAGCGCATCCGCATCCTCAATCGCGGATGTCCCAACCCCAACCCTGACTTCTGACTCTTGACCGGAAACAGAAAACGGAGAACGGAGAACGGATTTTAATGACTTCGAACGATTTCCATAGTCAATCAACACCCCATAACCCAGGTTATCAAGATCATCCGGACGATAATTCGAAATGACATGGCGAATACGGCCGCCGTGGGATTCGTGAAAACGCAGAATCGGATCCAGGCATTGACCCATTGTATTTTTTATAGTGATATAGCGTTGGATGGAGCCGCCGGAATTCGGCGTATAGTTTTTGCACAAGGATACGGCCGCCACACGGCAAACCCCGCTCATGCTGAAACTGTACGCAAGCATGAATGATAGCAGCTCGTCCCCTAATCCCTGAAAAAGCGGCTCTGGCAGAATGTTGACAGCCAAAAGCTGCAGAATCTGACCGGACGGTGAATGCAGCGAGAATGCAGTTCTGCTTGTCACAGAATGGAGCAGATCAGTTGAATCAATGCGCTGGGAATAAATGGCGCCAACAAGACGGTCATCCTGGATCAGCACACACTGGCCGACTGGAAATTGAAGGATGCGCCGGTGAATTTCTGATGTGGAAGCTCTGAGATGCGGCTGCCAGCAAGCCTGTTCCAGGTGATCCAAATCTTCTGAATCAGTTATACATGCAGGCCGTATTCTGTATGGCTTTTTGACAAACCAACCCATCGCCAGAACAGAATCACTTTCGGAATTCATAACGATTTTCCGCACTTCTGCTCGGGGGAAAAGACCTACAGCAGCGGCGGTAAGCAAGAATGCATCCAGCCCGCCAGGCTGTGATTCCTGAGAAGAACCGGTTTCGATAAGGATGAATGCTCCTCTGGAACCGATTTTTCGCGACCACGCCCATAGCCATTCGAACCAGTCAGCATTCATCGCAGTATCTTTGAAACTTGATGGGCAGGAAATATCAGGAGCAGGATATTGGTTGATAGGGCATATCCAGAAAGCCTCATGGGGCTGAAATTCCGTCGAAAAACATGACTTCATGGAATGCTGGATATCGGGGATAAACCGGGAGCAAACTGCTCCCGAATACAGAATTATATCGGGAAAATCAGCAGGACAATCGTTAAAAAAATCACGGATGATGGCATCCAGATGTGTTCTTGTTGAATCATCTGGGTGCCATGAGATATCGACGTGTTTTTCAGGCAATGAATTTAACATGAATAACAAGTGGAATCATAAAAAACCGCCACATCAAGCTGTTTTTGAATCTTCTTTTTTTAACTCGGAAACCACTTGCCTGCCTTTCTTCAAAAAGGTATCGTAATGCTCTTTGACCTTCTCGGGGTTAAAAGTCAAAAAGGTTCCTCCGGAAGCAAAGTGCATGACAAATACTTTGCCAAGTGCGTAAGTGGTGGCTCCAGCCGTAATTGGCAAGGCCAGAGCGCCGGTGGTCTGGCCGATGACGGGAATAGCCTTGATCACACTGGCTACCAAACCGGATATGGAGACAGAGAACCCGCCGCCGACCAAAGAAGCAATAATATTTTTTCCGGCATCCTGGGAAAATGTCTGGCCATAAGCCTTGGCGATCAGACGCAACATGTTCAGTTGAACCCCGCTCAGGGCAACCAGATCCACCAATGGCAGCGGTATCAGGCCAACCCCGGCTGATCCCAATACATGCTGATTGATGATTTTATCCAGCGCTGCTTCGCTGGGCTCTCTGAATGCCGATGAAGCGACTTCCGGCGCCGCATCCTTGACCGTGTTATCCTTGATATCTTCCTGGTTTTCCATGGTGAAACCTCCTTTCCTGTTAAGTGTCGGTACCCTGTCATTCCGGGCGGATAAAGGCTGACATAAAACAGACTGGGAAATCAGCAGTCCAATGGCAGCCAGATGTTGAAAATAAATGTTAAAAATCGCCTGGATTAAATCACAAGCGACTTTTGTGATTATACACGGAAAGACCGCCTATGAATTCGGGGACGTTTTACCCGATTCTGCATCAGGGCTGCGTTTTTTCTTGTCTGATGCGAGCAAAATAATCAAACCCATGGCAGGTGTCAGCAACAACGAACAAAAAAAATAACCCCAAAAACCGAATTTTCGGTCTGTTCCAAAAAGCGCAATGATCAGACTGAGTATGATGAAAACGAGTGCGACAATGAGATGCATGAATATCCCAAACCCATAAATAATTGTTACTGTCCGAATAGAGACGACGACAATCTTTCAGATAGTTGCAGATATCTTCCCTGAAATCAAGAAATATTTTTAAAAGGACGGAATCTGAATTTTTAATTGTATTAAAGTTCATTGGACCAGGAACAAAATTATCCTGTTTCGATGTATATATTTTGAGCCGGTTAATGACTTATTGAAAAGTGCAGTTCATGCCCGCATACAGTATAATCTATCTTGACAAACAAAAACGGCCTTTCTATACTCGCTCCGGCTTGTAATCAATGTCTTATTAACTTTTTTATGCTTGAAGATGTGGATGGGGTAACTGTATGCTGCTGACTAAACCACGCAGGGGTTCGATCACGATTGTTGTTCTCTCACTGTTCATTGTATTTTCCGGCTGCGGATCGAACGGATCAAGCAGTACAGATTCAAATGCTGGAAAACTTGTTCAGTATGATTTTGCAAGGGACTATTCAGCCCAGGAGGTAGCACAGGTGACCGATGGGGCTTTTTCACAGGCAGGCGAGGATATCAGCGATCTTGTAGATTCATCAACCGCCGCAAAAGCGTACATTGTTGAATATTATACAACAGATGTAAACGGACAGTTGATTATTGCTTCCGGTCTTGTAGCATTACCTGCAACTGCAACCGGAGAGTATCCCATAGCTGTTTATATGCACGGCACCATGTTTAATGATCAGGGTGTACCATCATGCACTTTTAATGATCCTGATCATGAGGCGCTGCCAACCATCGCGCTCTTTGCAGGACATGGCTATGTGGCGGTAATGCCCGATTATATCGGACAGGGGAAAGGAGCAAAAGTGGCGCGTCCTTATCTTCATGCCGCCACGGCGGCGACTTCAACCGCAGACATGCTAAAAGCAGCCAAAGAGCTTTCTTTGGCGCTTAATGTAAAACTGAATTCCAGATTGTTCATATGCGGTTTGTCCCAGGGGGGACATGCTACCACGGCGCTTCAAAGATATATTGAATCAACACCCGCCACGCAGCCATTTAACCTTACCGCTTCCGCACCCTTTGCCGGTCCCTATTCGATTCCTATCGCCTGGGATTACTGGCTACAGAACAATCCTCATGGCGTATCACCTTTAGTGGTCCACCTCATTTTAGCCTACAACAGGATATACCATTTCAGCGATACATTAAGCGATATATTCCTGCCGCCTTATGATACCACAGTTGAGAGTATTGATGACGGAACCCGTAGTGGCGATCAAATGTACAAATTGCTCCCCACTGAACTTACGAGTTTACTACAGGCAAGTTTCATCGCTAAAGTGAACAATAAAACACACCCCTTCTACAATGCAATGACGGCGAATAGTACATATAATTTTGCTCCGAAAACTCCCACACGGTTATACCATGCAATCAATGATGAGTTGCTACCTTATTCTTCTTCGGTATTTACGCAAGATCACATGATATCCCTGGGTGCAAAACAAGTCGAACTTGTCATCCTAAGCTCAGAGTGGAACCATGTATCATCCTTCATGCCGTCCATGCTGTCGGCAAAGCGGTGGTTTGATACGTTTTGAGGTCTTTTGATCATCGTTTCGGCCAGCCCCCCTCCCAACCTCCCCCCGCTGGGAGGAGGAGCAGAAAACCTCCCTCCCCCAGCGGGGGAGGGTCGGGGTGGGGGTAAAGCAATATCGCCGAAACGATGATCAAGGTCCGTTTTGAGTATAAACGCTCATGGCATGGTCTATGCCACCCCCATGAATGAAAATTATTTCTCATGCAAAGGCGGTAGGGGCGACCGGCCGGTCGCCCTTACTTGTTTCGTGTATTTCGTGTGTTTCGTGGTTTAAAAGTATTTTCACGGTAAAAATCTGTTAAATTTATAAGGGAGGTGGCACGTGACGACACGTCGAGTGTATGACGATGGCATTACCATTGAACGGAGAGACTTCATTTGCAAGGGCCTCGCCGGCCTCGCCGGCCTGCTTTTTAGCGACTCACTATTTGGCGCTTCTGTGTTCGCCGAGTCGATGATAAAAGAGACATCGATCAGCCTGCACGATCCTACATGGATCAGAAATTCGATCAAAACGCTTTGGGAAGATCGCCGTCGGAGCGGTGTGTCGCCGTTGTTGCGGCTTATTCCACCTTTCAACAGCGGATTGTGTCTGTATCTGAAAAATGAGGGCCTGAGCCCTACCGGTAGCTTGAAGCATCGAGTTGCCTGGGGATTGCTCATGCAGGCCCTTGTCAACGGTGAGATTGGCCCGAACACAAGTCTGTATGAGGTGACCAGCGGTAATACAGGCATCGGTGAGGCCTATTTCGCCAAGCTCTTGGGGTTGCCCTTCACCGCCGTGATGCGAACAGGGATAAGTCCGCTCAAAATGCGGGCCATCCGGGATTACGGGGGTCATACTGCCATAGCGCCCACCGGAGTCACCCCCGTCGCCTACCTGGAGGAACTCCTCGCCAAGGAACCCAACGGGTACAATCTCAATCAATTCGCCAATACGGAAAAGAGCCTCGATTTCGTGGATGCCTCGCCAGATCGGACCATGAATATGGCCAGCGAAATATTTCGTCAATTGGAGGGCGGCGACCATCCCTGTCCAGCCTGGTTTGTCGCGGGCGCAGGCTCAGGCGGAACCGCCACGAGCATTGCCCGATATCTTCGCAAATGGGCTGACAATAACGGGCGTAACTGCCCGACCCAACTTGCGGTGGTAGATCCGGAAGATTCTGCGCTCTTTGAGTGGTATCGCACTGGCGACAACACCATCACCTCCAAGAAGGGGTCCAGGATAGAGGGAATTGGCTCCAGCGGGCCCGTTGTTTTTGGCAAAACGTTCAGCCTGCTCAGGGCTGGAGTCGCACGCATGTTCAATATCCCGGACGATGCCTCCATAGCAGCCATGAGGCTTACCGCCGCGTTGACCGGCTACGAGCCTGGACCTTCCACAGGGACGAACCTCATCGGGGCCATGCGCCTGCTTGAAGAGATGCATCGAAAGGGAGAACAGGGAGCAATAGTCACGATCATTTGCGACGACGGGAAACGCTACCATGACAGTTATTACGACGCGCAGTGGTTGAAGAGTAAAGAATTGAATCAGGATCGATGGCGGTCAGCGCTCGAAACCTTTTGGAACAGCGGCAAATGGAATGAGCCGGTGAGTGAATAGGGTAACACTGAACGCCTGGAATTAAATCAAAGTGAACAACCACCAGCTGAAAGAGAATACGGCTTAAAGCCGGTGGTTTTAAATCACGGGCCAAGCGCCCTGTCGGGCGGGCTGAAGCCGCCTTCCGGAGTAATAAAATGAAAAACATACAACCTAGCCTATTTGGTTTAAAGAAAACAAACCGAGATTTTACACAAACAGAAGCATGGGGGAAAAATCAATTTAATTCCTCTTTCCCTGCGGCACTGTGTTGTTTCTTGGAATCAAAAAATATCCAGGCTAATTATTTAGCTATTTCTAAAAAGAAATTTACGCCAAGTCTAATTTCAATAAAAAATGTATTTAAAATTAGTTCGGATGATAAAGACACATACTTCGCATTTGAATCTCAGCATACGCCATATCAAAAATTTGTTGTTGGGTCGCTTCCGCGAACAGATATTGTCATTCAAAGAGAAAGCACTGGGCGATGCTTATCTGGTTTTGAGGTCAAACTGACTGCTCTGCCTGATAATACAACATGCGATCTTGACGAAAAATCATATGGCAGTGAAATTGTGGTAAGACCAGATACAATTGTTTATCTTGCGTGCAGTATAGCTGCATGCCTTTCGGATAGTCTTGGGGATCTTTTGCCGAGTATAAAAGTAAAAGACTGGTCTGATGCTAAATTTATACTTGAACAAATAGGCCCAATAGTAGATGCAGTCGAGTCAATATCAATAGCCCTTGAAACTAATCAACATGCTTTTTTACTTCAACCCATTTGGAAGACCATAGGAAAATCGCCAGTGTTGGCAGAAAATTGTCTTGATATGTTCGTATGGAGCAATGCTGGGTTTAGCAGTTTTATTTCAAGTATTGCAAGTAGAAGCGCAGATTCTACTGGAATTACGAGGCAAACAAGAACGGCTATTTGGCTTTATAAAATGCTAAGTGACATTAAAGAAAACAAGAAATTTAATCACGAAAGAATAATTGACATGCTATCCTATAACACAAAAAATGATAAGGCTTTTGCATCTGCTGGGAATGTCACAAATAAGTACATGGCATGTCCGCGGTTAATAAAGCCAATTATCAAAAAAACAGAAATAAAAGACATAATCTTAGGAGGTGGGCAGAACTTATTAAGTCCGGAACGCAGGTTTGATGCTATTCTATTCAACTCTCCAGGGCTTTTTTCATGAAATGCGTTGATCTTTTTTCAGGTTGTGGCGGATTGTCCTTGGGTTTTGAACAAGCTGGCTTCGATGTTGTTGCAGCTTTTGAATACTGGGAGCCATCTATAGAGGTATATAAAGCCAATTTTACACATCCAATATTCAAACAAGATTTAACTCAGGAACAAGAAGCAATAAAGAAAATTAAATCCTTCTCACCTGATTTAATTATGGGCGGCCCTCCTTGCCAAGATTTTTCTAGTGCTGGCAAGAGAGATGTAACACAGGGGCGAGCTGATTTAACTTATCATTTTGCCAATATTGTTTGCTCCGTATCTCCCAGTTGGTTTGTCATGGAAAATGTAGAGCAAATAAAAAAAAGTCATATACTGCAAGATATTGTAGACCAATTTATTGAGAATGGTTATGGCCTATCATCAGTCATTATAGACGCTTCGCTCTGCAGTGTGCCACAAGCAAGAACGAGATTTTTTCTTATTGGTGATCTCGGAGACAAGCACAATCAACTTAATCGCATATTTAGTGACAACTTAAGTAAAAACAATATGACAATACGAGATTATCTTGGAGATAGTCTAGGAGTTGATTTCTACTACAGACATCCTCGGAATTACAATAGGCGCGGTATATTCTCCATTGATGAGCCTAGTCCCACAGTTAGAGGTGTAAACCGTCCAATACCAAAAGGTTACAAAATTAACTCTTGTGACCCAAGTGGTGTAAGCCTTGATGAGATAAGACCACTGACAACAATTGAAAGAAGCTATATCCAAACGTTTCCAAAGAAATTTAAATTTTCTGGAACTAAAACTGATCTTGAGCAAATGATAGGAAACGCTGTGCCAGTAAACTTAGGGAAATTTATTGCTGAGGTGATAGCTGAATATCTTGAAAACGGCTCACGAAATGATCCTACTCTGTTTGATTTTATGGATTTGAAATCTAATAACCAAGCACCATTTGAAATGCCTAATAAGCCGTTGCAACGGACGCTCGCAAGCTCACGCCGCTGAACTCTGCGTTAGCGCGCCAAGCGAAGCTTGACGCTTCTTGCAGGGTGAGAGTCCCTATCGGGTAAGGTTTAGCCAACCACCCGTATTGATTGTGGTCAATCGTTAATATTCTTTCTGACTCATGGTTGCCAACTGAGCATTTTAAATAACAGTTTGAAAAACTGTTATTGCGTGCTGGTTGGCGAGGATAAGAAGATTGACGGCCCGTACTATGAAGGAGAATCGCCATGAATTATGACAACCCAAAAACTGTGATGGACAACGAACCGCATCTTTCGCCATACGCCGACAATGCTGCTGTTCCCGACGATAAAAGGCTTAAAGCGGACAACATTATCAAAAACTATGTCATACTGGCCATGAGCGCCGGCCTGATACCTTCCGTCCTGATTGACATTGTGGCTATAACCGCCCTTGAAGTGAAGATGATCGGGGATATGGCGCGGGTGTACGACTTTCCCATTCCTCATCGACTGGTTTGCTATAAGATAATCATATCCCTGATCGGCAGTATCGGACCGGTCTATCTGACCATCAAGATGCATGCCGCCCTCAAGAGCGTACCCCTGATTGGCCATGCCGTCTATGTTGGAATGATGTCAGTCACTGGAGGCGCAGCGATGTATGCAGTCGGCAAGATATTTCAGATGCACTTCGAATCAGGAGGAACCTTCCTGAGCAGCGAGAATTCGGTTCTTAGAAACTATTTCCAACAGAAATATCAGGAAGGAAAAAAGGTTGCGCCAGGCTACGCGAGGCCGAACATGTCTTGACATGGCGATCCGATGTGGGTAGGATGATCTGTCTGATTGAAGTGGTTTGACTTTTAACGCGTCACACTGTATCAGTCAGATACCTTTTTTTTGACCGAACGTCTGCTGAGGTGTCCATTTGCGTATTGAACTGATAAACTTTTTAAAAAAAGAGTCCAACCAGACCGGTTACAAAGCTTTGATTGCTTCTCTCATTGCTGGCATATCCAACGGCATTGTTATCGTAATTATCAATAATGCTTCCCAGAGCTACGCCAAAATGAATTTCTGGTACCTCGTCCTTTTTGTGTTGAGTGTAATCATGCTTGCACTCACCAGAAGATATACGCTGTATCAAACCGCGACAATAGCCCGCGCCGCCCTTACGAAGACGAATGTCAGAATAGCAGACAAGATCAGGCGTTCCAATCTTGCGATATTCGAGCATGTCGGGAAGCCCAGGATATTGACGACCCTTTCCGAGGGCAGCGAGCTTATTTTCGAAGCCTCCCGAAGGATCGCAAATAGTGCGGTAGCCCTTATCATGCTTCTCTTCTCTTTTGCCTACATAGCCTGGTTGTCTGCGGAGGCGTTTTGGCTTTCAGTCACGGTGATTGTCTGCGGCATAATGGTGTATTTATTCAATCAGCGGACCATAGTTGCGGGGCTTCGTATTGCTGCGGAGAAGGAAAATGAGTTCATCAATTCCTTGAATCATTTGCTGGAGGGATTCAAGGAATTGAAGGTGAACCGGGAAAAGAGCGACGATCTGTTTCAGAACTATATGGAGAAGATATCCCTAAGCCTCCGGGAAGTGAGAATGATGACGGAATCGCGCTTCATATCAAACATTGTTTACACACAGGTGTTTACGATGATTTTAATTGCTTCTGTTGTATTTCTCCTTCCTCGGATGTCGTCCTCTTCCCCTCAGTTGATAGCAAATCTTGTCGCCGTACTTTTATTTATCGTAGCACCTTTGGGTTTCGTTGTTGATGCTGTGCCGGTAATATCGGAAGCAAATATCGCCGTCGAAAAACTGGGCGAACTCGAACAAATATTTGATAAAGCCGATGATATCGCTCAGAGCTCGACCGTTGGGCCGCTTCAATCCAAGGTAACATTCGATTCGATTACTTTAAAGAGAGTTTCTTTTTCTTATACCACACCGGGTGACGACAAGGTATTTTCGGTAGGGCCTGTTGATCTGAAGGTGAACAAAGGGCAGATCGTGTTTTTTGTCGGCGGAAACGGCAGCGGGAAGACGACACTCGTTAAACTCATCGCTGGGCTGTATTATCCACAGCAGGGCATGTTGTATTTCGATGATATTCCGGTCAATATGACGAATTACGACTACTACAGGAATTTCTTCTCCATCATTTTTTCCGATTTTCATCTCTTCGACAGGTTGTACGGAATTAAGGATGTCGATGAAAAAAGGCTAAATACGTTGCTCAATACCATGGAACTGAGTGATAAAATAACATATAGCGACGGTAAATTCAGCAATATCAATCTTTCGACTGGTCAGCGAAAAAGACTTGCCCTTGTCATTGCGCTAATGGAAAATAGATCGATATATGTCTTTGACGAGGTGGCCGCAGATCAGGACCCCGGCTTTAGAAAGTATTTCTACGAAGAGGTGCTCAAAGAGCTGAAGAATCAAGGGAAGACAATCATCGTGGTAAGTCACGACGACAGATATTTCCATGTCGCAGACAGAGTGGTAAAGATGGATTTCGGAAGCGTTGTGGAAGGGGCGATGGTATAGTTATGCGCATCAAGGCAGGATTTGACAGAGCTGCGATAGGAGTGAAGGGATATTACAGTCGTCTCAGAAGCCGCATCAGGGCGCTGCGTAACTGCACCCGTTCTCACTTCGATATGCATTTCCCTGAATATGTCGTTGGCGTTCTTCTAATTCTCTTCGTCTTTGTTTATTTCTGGCCTAAGATATTTATCTCCGTACATTCAGGAGAGGCCGCTGTGTTATACAAGAGGTTTCTCGGCGGCACGGTGGTGGACAAGGTTTATACCGAGGGATTTCACATCGTTGCTCCCTGGAACATCATGACGGTTTACGATATACGGTACCAGACGTTTCTGCACAGGTTGGAGGTGTTGACAAACAAGGGTATGAAAATCGAAGTAATCCTGTCGATCCGGTATCGTCCGGAAACGGAGGTGCTTGGGGTCATGCACCAGGAGGTGGGTCCGGACTATCTCAAGAAGATCGTGATTCCTGAAGTGGAATCAACGTTGCGGGCTGTACTGGGGCAGTACGATGCGGAGGATATCTACACGACGCAGAAGGGGGTCATCCAGCAGGTGATGAACGCGTCTCTTGATCAGGTATCGCAGCGGTTTGTGAAAATTGACGGTGTGATGATTACGGAGGTGAACCTGCCGCTAAGGATAAAAGAGGCGATCGAGACGAAACTTGAGGAGCAGCAATTGGCCGAGGCATATGTATTCAGGCTGGACAGGGAGAAAAGTGAAGCCGACAGGAAGCGGCTCGAAGCCGCTGGAATAAGGGATTACAACAACATGATCGAATCGTCCCTTTCGGAGAATGTCCTGAAGTGGAAGGGTGTCGAGGCGACGCGGGATATTTCAAAATCTCCGAACTCGAAGGTGGTCATCATCGGCGGCGGCAAGGATGGTCTGCCGGTCATTCTGGATACAAGTAAGTAGGGAACCCCTATGGAAACACCGAAAAAAACCATTTTGGTTCTCGTTTTAGCAGTGCTTGTCATGACTGCTTGTACAACATATAGCGATCGTGAAAAGAAGAGGGCTGCAAAGGCTCAAAAAGCAACCGCTGATATCCGCATCGCTCTGGTATGGCAGGAAAAACTCTTTCAGTCATACTTTTATGAAGGGGCCGAACTGGCTGTTGATGAGATCAACAGGGGCGGAGGCGTCAATGGGAGAAAAATACGAACAGTCAGGTATAATAATGAGTCCGGCACCGTGGAAGAAGACATGTATCTGGCCAAGAGTATTGCGACCAATTACGACATGGTTGCGGTTGTTGGACACTATTCGCAAATAGGGGCGATCAAGGCTTCGGTAACTTATGAATACAGTGGTATTTTATTTGTCGCTACAGCGGAATCGATCCCGACATTTTCGCAA
Source organism: uncultured Desulfobacteraceae bacterium (assembly GCA_903839535.1). Lineage (GTDB taxonomy): Bacteria > Desulfobacterota > Desulfobacteria > Desulfobacterales > Desulfatirhabdiaceae > RAAP-1. The sequence continues at coordinate 2,567 of CAIMCT010000042.1, read as the reverse complement.
CATGGTTTCAAGTATGTTTTCAGGAACATTCCTTCCAACCATGTAGTCGGAAAGGATATGGCGGATTTTGTGAAAAAAAAAGGGTTCTCTGACATTTTGGTTATTGATGACCGAACGGTTTCCGGGAAAGGGCTGGCCGATACTTTCCATGAAAGGGCTTCCAAAATCGGAATTAATGTGGTAGGAAGAAAATCTTACAGCCGCGACGGGGTGGATTTCAAACCCCTCTTTGCTGAAATCAAGACTCTGCATTTTGGTGCGATTTTTCTGGGGGGGGGCGCTCCCACAGCAGGTGAAGTGATCAAACAAGCCCGCGAGATGGGTGTGCTCGTTCCCTTCATCGGGGGGGTTGGCCTCAATAGCGCGTCGACGATCTGGGATATCGCCGGCAGTGCGGCCCAAGGAACGATCACCCCGACCACATTCCATCACAATGGTAACTACGCTGCAGGCCAGTCTTTCAGTAGAAAATTTTATGCGCACTATCGCGCGTATCCGGATGCGTGGGCCGCTCAGGGATACGATGCGATCCAGGTCATTGCTGGTGCTATTGAAAAGGCCAGAACCACGGTTCCGATTACCGTGGCATCGTATCTTAGGTACTTGAAAAACTACCCTGGGGTGCTCGGTACCTACTCCTTCACGGAAGAAGGCGATGTAGCTGGAGACATACTCGATTTTCAGATACTTCTTGACGGAAGATTCGAGTTGTTGGAGGAGGGTGTACAGAGCCTGGGATTGTAGTAATATTCAATTCTTTACAGAAGATTCGAGTTGTTAGAGGAGGAGCTGCCATGACTTGTATGATAATGTATGTTTTTTTTAGCTTAATTATCGCCTTTCTCGGAATAAACAGAAAATTCGGGTTCTGGGGATATTTTTTCTACTCGCTGTTGTTCACCCCCATTCTTGGTGTCCTCATACTGTTAGCCTCATCAAGGATTGTTCCCGGTAAGTGTGGGGCCACGGACAGCAACTAAGAGAGCGACCAAGATGGAGAAAATGGCTGATCGTCAACAGATAACCCTTTTTTGTATCCCCTTTGCAGGTGGCAGTTCCTACTCATACTGTGAATTTCAGCGTCATGCGGATGATGCCGTGCGTATCGAAGCACTTGACCTGCCGGGCAGGGGAAGGAGGTTTCCCGAGCCATTGCTCACCAGTTTGCATGACATGGCTGATGATATATTCGGGCAAATTCGAGGCCGTTTGAACAGCGCCTACGCCATTTACGGACACAGCCTGGGGGCCTGCATCGGATATCTGCTTGTAAGGCGGATTATCCTTGAACAATGCCCGCCGCCGCTCCACCTATTTGTATCAGGGAGGGAGGGGCCATCCGTGCAAGGGAAGGAAAAGCACCGGCATCTGCTCCCGCAGGCCGAATTTATCGAAGTATTGAAGCGATTCGAGGGAACCACGACGGAGGTGCTTGAGAATCAGGAGTTGATGGATCTTTTTGGGCCTGTTTTGCGCGCAGATATTCAGGCGCTCGATACCTACACATACAAAAAGAGCGAACCGTTCGATATCCCGATAACAGTCATGCGGGGAAGCGAGGAAAGCGTCCTGCGGGCCGATGCCCTTAGGTGGCAGGATGAAACCACAAAAAAGATTTCTCTTCTGGAATTCAACGGAGGACATTTTTTTATTTTCAGGTATGCAGCGGACATCTGCAGAATACTTTCCCAGGGGGTAATGACATCCTCCGATACTACAGTTTAAGATATCTGTCCATGATTTTCGTCCTCTTTTCGCACATCGGGGAGATGCTTTCGAGTCGGGCATGGGATCGCTATCTTTTGGAGATGCCTGAATCTGTTCGCAAGAGAATCAGCCGATACAGGAGATGGGAGGACCGGCAGGCGGGCCTGTTTGGAAAACTTCTGCTCGCTGAGGGATTGAGGCTGTGCGGGTATCCTGCGGAGCATCTATGGAATCTTGTATGGGACGCTTCTGGCAGGCCGTTTCTGGGCTGCGGGATGGATTTTAACATCTCTCATTCGGGTGCTTATGTGGTGTGCGCACTTTGTCCCGCAGGAAGAGTAGGCATAGACATCGAGGAAATACGGATGGTCGATATCCAGGATTTTAAAACGCAGATGTCGGGCGACCAGTGGGAAGCGATAGTGGTGTCTGAAAATCGACTCGAAAAATTCTTCACTCTCTGGACTCAAAAGGAGGCGGTGATCAAGGCGGACGGCAGGGGCCTTGCGATTCCCCTGAACGAAATTATCATGGAGGGGGAAAAGGCGTTTCTTGCCAACAACATCTGGGGTGTGAAAGAAGTGAGGATCGCCGATGGATATTGCTGTCACCTGGCTATGAACAGAGAGAATCCGAAAGTACGCATTGAGAATATCTTTCTGCAGCCTGTTATTTTGTGATTTTCGATGAATAAAAGAGTAAATGAACAGTTGTTTAATTGGCTTGAATTTACATCCGTAACATGTTACTCGATGTTCAAGTTTTTTCTTGCAGAATTATGGCAGGTAGCTATCAATGGTACTCCGCAAGGTTTATGGGTAGGCCATCGCGAAGGGATGTGACCAATTTCAGGGTGATGT
>CAIMCT010000041.1 GCA_903839535.1 uncultured Desulfobacteraceae bacterium | reverse complement strand
GCCTCAAGATAAGGTATCTTGGCGTATGCCATAAGACCCCTCGAAGACTACGAGGTTGATAGGCCGCAGGTGTAAGGCAACTAGCCGAGCGGTACTAATAGGTCGAAGGCTTGTCGCCGTATTCGCATCCTATCGTTCTCGCGGTTGCAGCGCAGGGTTCAGACCCTCGCGCAGCCAGCACAGTGTAGACGACGCAAAGTCAATAATACTTGATTGTGAATGCGCAAAACCGGATATTACAATTTCCGGTGACCATAGCGAAGAGGTTCCACCCGATCCCATTCCGAACTCGGAAGTTAAGCTCTTCAGCGCCGATGGTACTGCCAGGGAAGCTTGGTGGGAGAGTAGGACACCGCCGAAAATCTTATATAAAGCCTGTCATCGAAAGATGACAGGCTTTTTTTGTTGTATGCTTTGAGTCCCATCAAGATGCCTATTGGCTTTTTTCTAACAGCTCATTTTAACTCCTCTTATTATTCTGACCGATATGCTAATACCTTGATATTTTCGGGGGTATATGGAATAATGAGACGATTATCACACCATAACCTGAAGGAATGGATGAAAAATGGAAGATCGCTATAAGCCAGATATTATTGAATCCAAATGGCGGAAGTCGTGGGAAGATGCAAAAATTTATAAGGTTTCGGATGATCCGGAAAAAGAAAAATATTATCTTCTTGAAATGTTTCCATATCCGTCCGGAAAGATACATATCGGGCATGTTCGAAATTATACTATCGGCGATGTCGTGGCCAGATATAAACATATGAAGGGGTTTAATGTCCTTCACCCAATGGGGTGGGACGCATTTGGCATGCCTGCGGAAAATGCGGCTATCGCTAATAAAACTCATCCTGCAAGATGGACTTATGATAATATTGATGCCATGCGCCTGCAGCTCAAGCAGATGGGGTTTTCCTATGACTGGGATCGTGAAATTGCTACATGCAGACCCGAATATTACCGCTGGGAACAATGGCTTTTCTTAAAGATGTATGAAAAAGGGATGGCGTACCGGAAAGAATCCTATGTGAACTGGTGCGAGCCATGCCAGACGGTTCTGGCCAATGAACAGGTTGAGTCCGGGATGTGCTGGCGATGCGGAAAGCCGGTACGACAGAAAAAATTGGCTCAGTGGTTTTTCAGAATTACGGATTACGCGGATGATCTTCTGGTTCATTGCGATCTGCTTCCAGGATGGCCGGATAAGGTGGTAGCCATGCAGAAGAATTGGATCGGAAAAAGTATTGGTGCCGAAATTCGCTTTGCTGTTGAGAATTCATCCGAGCAGATTGTGGTATTTACTACCCGGCAGGACACGATATTTGGCGCGACGTTTATGTGTCTGGCGCCCGAGCATCCGATGGTTCAGAAATTGTCGAAAGGCACAATCCAGGAGCAGCCTGTCAATACTTTTGTCGAGCGGATATCCATGCAGGACAGATCCAGTAAAGGTGTTGAATCTTACGAAAAAGAAGGCGTTTTCACTGGCGCATGGTGTATCAATCCGCTCAGCGGCGCAAGAATGCCTGTTTACACCGCTAATTTTGCATTGATGGGATATGGCACCGGGGCCGTCATGTCGGTTCCGGCCCATGATCAGCGGGACTTTGATTTTGCCAGAAAGTATGATCTTGACATCATTGTGGTGGTAAATTCGGATCAGAGACTGGACCCTGCGACAATGATCGAAGCATATCCCGGTGACGGCGTGATGATCAACTCAGGCGATTTCAATGGTCTGAAAAACACCCTGGCAATTGAGTCAATTGCTGATTATCTGGAAACCCATAACCTGGGAAAGCGCACCATCAGTTTTCGACTTCGTGACTGGGGTATATCACGGCAGCGCTATTGGGGAGCGCCCATTCCGATGATTCATTGCGATGACTGCGGCATTGTTCCTGTTTCCGAATCCGATCTTCCTATTGTTTTGCCAGAGGACGCTGATCTTCTGGAAGGGGGGCGGTCTCCACTGCCAACCCTTGATTATTTTGCCAGAACACCCTGCCCGAAGTGCGCCAGTCCTTCCGCCCGAAGAGAAACCGACACAATGGATACATTTGTGGAATCTTCGTGGTATTTTCAGCGATACTGCAGTCCGGACTATCATGAAGGGATGTTCGATCCCAAGGCGGTTGACTACTGGATGCCTGTTGATCAGTACATCGGCGGCGTGGAACATGCCATCCTGCATCTTCTATATTCTCGGTACTATACTCGCGTTCTCCGGGATATCGGACTGATCACCTACAAAGAGCCATTTACCCGGTTGCTCACCCAGGGAATGGTCTGCAAGGAAACTGTGCATTGTCCTACTCATGGTTTTTTGTTTCCGGATGAATCCACTGAAGGCAAAGATCGGCGGTGTAAAAGCTGTGATCAGGCAGTTGTCATCGGCAGGGTAGAGAAAATGTCCAAATCCAAGAAGAATGTTGTCGATCCCAATATTCTGCTGGAAAAATACGGCGCAGATACGACTCGGTTGTTCTGTCTGTTTGCCTCTCCGCCCGAGAGAAGTCTGGAGTGGAACGAGCAGGGTGTTGAGGGCTGTTACCGGTTTTTAAACAGGGTTTGGCGGCTTTGTGCAGTGTGGATGCCATATATTCAACCGGTGATAGCCTTTGACGGGTCCATGGATGATCTGGAATTGGAGCTTCGGGATCTATATAAAAAAATTCACCATACGATATATAAAGTCACTAATGATATTGAGGATCGATTTCATTTTAATACAGCCATCAGTGCGGTCATGGAATTGGTTAACATGTTGTACGGATTTTCGGTTGATGAAAGGTCGCCTGCAAAAACAAGCATGTATCGGCTCGCCATTGAATCGGTTGTCTTGTTGCTTTCTCCGGTTACACCGCATATCGCCGAAGAAATCTGGTCTGAACTTGGAAAGCCCAGCATATTTAAGTCATCTTGGCCAATACATCGTACTGAAGCGCTAATAAAGGATATGTTGCTTGTTGTGGTTCAAATTAACGGAAAACTGAGAAGTAAATTTAGCGTTGCGGCGGATGCTGACGATGCAGTGATTGAACAACTGGCTTTATCCGATGAGCGGGTTCAAAAAATGATCGACGGAAAGCCTATCAGAAAGGTTGTCGTTGTTCAGAAAAAACTGGTAAACATTGTAATATGATAGCATTGCCTTATAAAAATAAATATATCATTCTGTTTCTGATTGGATTGTTGCCTGCTCTGTGGAGCTGCTCATATCGATTTTCTGGTACCGGCTCGTTGCCATCCGACATAACGCGGATATATGTTTCCGTAATCGAAAACAAAACATCAGATTCCGGAGTCGAGAAATATATCACTGATGACTTGATAAATGAATTTATCTTGCGAAGAAAAGATGTGCTGAGCAGGCAGGAAGATGCGGAAGGGATATTATCTGGAAGTATCGAGTATATTCGAGATACCCCCATTGCACATAGCTCCCAAAGTAAATCTACACAGCGCCGGGTTGTTCTTGGAATTGTCCTGAAACTGGTGGATCAAAAAGGAAAAAAAATATGGGCTGTGAATGGAATCAATGCCAACGAAGCCTACAAGGTTACGGAAGACAAAACACTGACTGAGCAGAATAAAAAAGCAGCGATCCAGATTCTTTCAAAGCGACTGGCGGAAAAAATATATAACCGGCTGACAGATGATTTTTGACAGCAACGCAAAAGACCAGAAACGCACCTATCCGTATTCCTGGTCTATTGCACAAGGATTGTAAGTCCGAACGCCATGAAAACGCTGGCCTAAAAGACAGGATTACTCTGCATTTCCTATTGAATTCAGAAGTTTGGACATTCTGGATATCTTTCGGGCCGCAGTATTGGGGTGGAGGCAGCCTTTCTTTGCGGCTTTGTCAATAATCGATTTTGCGTTATTCAGATCAGCCGTCAGATCCTTTCCTGACGGGTGAGCCACTGCAGCACGAATGTCTTTTATGGCGGTTTTTACTCTTGTTTTGGTGGACTTGTTTCTCATCCTGCGATCTTCATTCTGTCGTGCACGTTTCAAAGCGGATTTGTGATTTGCCAAAAAATTCTCCTTTTTTATCAGCTATCAGAATATTACTTTCTCTGGATCTCATATTTATAGAATATCCAGTGGATTGTCAAGCGATAAATCAGCAATTCAGCAATTCTAATTATGGCAAATTCATGGTGTGAATTTCGAACCAATTGGCAAAATAGTAGCTTGAAACATGCACATTCTCCCACTTTTGCCGATATTTTGTCTGTTTTAAGAAAATGGTCTCGACATCTCAGTTCATAATTAGAATTGCTGGTTCGAAAGGGCGAGAGTAACATACCAATAGAAATTTTGAAACTACAAAAAACTTGTAGTTTTCTATTCATGATGTACACTATTTAAACTTGGTTTTTATTTCGAAAAAAACTTATGAGTGTTGACTTAGATCGTGATAATTCCGAAATGTTTATTATGGGAACCAATTGCAAAACCAGTCAAAGTGGTATGAAAATCGAAGAAAACAAGAGAAAACACGAGTAAAAAATAGGTTTTGCAATTACCTCATGGGTTCAAGGTTGATAAAAAAACTTTGACCAATACTTTGTTTGACATCTGCATTGGTCATAAATTATTCCCTCATGAGTTTATTGTTGGATGGTATTATGCCATATTTTTTCAGGATTCTAAACAAAAGACAAAACTTATGGACCTATGTGGTTGGATAAAGAATGGTATCAAAGATATAAACGGACTTCCAGGCTCAACATCCACAGCTCAATCTATGATGTGACCAACCGGTGTAATCTGCACTGCAAGGACTGCTTTTTTTCTCTTCCGACGAGTACAATGCAGCGACTGAGGAAGTGGACATTTATAAATGGGAAGATTTCATAGGTCGGGAAATGGAGCGTGGTGTCAACCTTGCGATATTGATCGGCGGAGAGCCACGTGGTGTCTGGACAGGGTGAAGCATTTTATAAGCACCTCCCGACGTTTTGAGCTTCAAACTAACGATGAAGGGGTGAACGGCTTTTCCTGGAACACAGAGAGGCTTGAAACCATTTCACAGTATTCACGGCGACATCTTCATTTCTGAGTATGGTGTGATGGCCAGAATCGGTACGTCCGCAGCATATGGTGTAGGAGCGGGTTCGCCAAAAGACGACAATATATTCTGGCTGGCCGACCACTCCTGCAGAAACCCTCGGTTCGTCTTTTCCGCTGGATGCAGCCTATCATTGCGCCTGTTTGTGGGGACAGCGACATGCCCGGATAGTTGCGTTTCCCGTGGGGTTTGAAAAACGAATGATATGGTATCGCACCCGACCTGGGGAAGTTTATTTTTACCGAATTTTCCCAGTACAAACTCATCCGGATATGCTCATTTTTGATTTGTGGATAGTTGATGAAAACGGAGTCCTTTTTGAAAGCAATCTTGGCGTATGCATGAAGGATGTGAGTGCAGGGCGGATAAAACCGCCGCTGTGGATTATGAAGTCAGGAAGTTAGGAATAGCAGAAGCTAAAAAATATCTGCTCTTCTGATATTCCTAACTTCGGCTCTTCTCATTTTCTGCATTGGAGGGTGTTGTGGAATGAAACTTCTTATGTTGTTTGTAGGGGCATATATTGCGGGTTCCGTCAATTTTCCGATTCTGATGTTTAATCTGCTGAAGAAAGAGGATCCACGCAACGGTTTCAGCAAGAATCCAGGCACCTTTAATGTATATCGGCAGCATGGATTTTTCTGGGCTCTGGTGATCTTGATACTGGATGTTGGCCGGTCGCTGGGAGTGGCGTTTATTTCGGCAAGCTTTCTTCAGACAGCGCTTGTGCCCTGGGTGGGCATGGGGCTGATACTCGGCAATCGCCTTCCCTGCTTTCATCAATTTCGCGGAGGAAAAGGAGTCGCCAATTACCTTGGCTTTTCAGCGTTCATTGCACCGTTCTGGGCGCTGGTGGCAATTCTGGCGTGGGTCATTGGCTACACGTTTTTTCGCATTGCCTTTATCGGGTCTTTGATAATGGTTTTGATTCTGGCTGCGGGCACTTTGCTGGCTTGCAATTTTGATCCGCTTGCTGCTTCCGGCGTACTCTGTACAGTGGTGGCGATTTTTTACAGCCATAAATCAAATTTCACCGATTTTTTCCAAAGATGGAAAACAATCTAAAGACAAATATACTTTGAGCGGTCAATGACTGAATACACTCCCTTTGGGGCTAATCGAGCCAAATATACTGCGGCCCGCATGAATTTGTGAAAACTCCTTAGTACACAAGCAATTCATAAATTTATATAGTCTCAAGTATATATCGGGGTATTCTTTGTTGGCCAATTCTTAATTTGTAATCCATAATTCTGATTACCATAGATTATCGTTGCGGATACCATCTACTTGCTGTTGGGCAAAAAACAGCCATCCCAAATGCCGTAAGCAAAGGGTTACACGAAATACTGGGTCTTCTGTGTCACCGTCGTTTTGATGGTATTCAGGGTATCCTGAAGCGCCGAAATGACATTTTCCCTAATATCCCCTGCCACTACAATATACATCACATCTTCTCCCACTGTAATATCCATATCGCCATTGATGTGAACCAGGATTTCGACAATGCCAGCGCGGCTTTTGTGCGCTTCAACAACCTGACGCAGTTTTTCCTGGTCAACGACGATGCGAAGTCCGGACACCTGCCTGCCATCCCGTGAGGTGGCGCGCACCACCCCATTATGGCAAAGGATCATACCGACCCTGGGATAATCCGGATGCTGTTTGATGCTTTCAATCAACTGGGTTAGGCTCATAATGACTCCTTTTCCAAAGACTCTACACGCAGCAGGTCTTCGGGGGTATTGATATTGATAAACGAGATAAGATTGGGATCTGTTTTCCGCAACCTCGCTTCAGAAATTCTATTGATCCGTGATTTATGAAATACCTTCTGTATCTTAAGTTTTTCCTGCCGGATATGCGATTCGATGTTATTCAGGCAGGATTTGGAATAAACAGCGCAAAGCGGCTCGAGCCCGTTGGCGGTTTCCGGCATTACTGCATCTGCTCCGGGTCTGGCCTGTGAAATCAATAAATGGACCAGTTCCTGCTTCAAAAACGGAGCATCGCATGCACTGACAAACGCAAATGGCCGGGAGGTGTAAAACAGTCCGGCGTGAATGCCGGTTAAAGAGCTGCGAATCGGAAACAGATCAGTTACCATCAGCATGTTCCAGTCCAGATACGCATGAGGGGTATTGGTGACCAGAATGATTTCGCTGAAAATTTCTGAATACACCGCATGGATACGATCCAGAATCCGCCTTCCATTCACCTCAATCATGGCCTTGTCTCTGCCGTTCAGCCGCTTGCTCATGCCACCGGCAAGAATGATGCCCGAACATTTTTCGCTGACTGGTTTCATGGATTTTTGCTCTGCTGAAAGTATGGCGATTAAGGTTGATTACAGTTCCACCCGGATTGGCGAATCATGCATGATTTCTCAAAAAAATGCAAATGGTTCTCTTTGATGTCGCAGAGACCGATTAATATGCTTTTTGATCCAATATAAATGCAACGATGGTTAAGTGGTCTATTGCCATTATAGGGTTCCTGTAATAAACTATCGTCAAAATATAAAAGGAGATGAATATCTATGGCTGATCACAACTGCAAGAATTGTTCTTTCAGAGCAAAATACGACAACAATCCCAAATCATTTTTGGTGCGGTTATGGAGATGGCATAGCGGATGGTGTCCCGGATGGAAGTCGTATAAGAAATCACTTACAGGTAGCGAACGGACTGAATTGATTGAAAGGTACAATCTTAAAGGATAATTGATTGTGCTTTCAGGGTACACTGTGAACGGGCGTAATTTGCGTTTTAGACCACCCACAGCCCTCAGCCGCTGAGGGAGGAGTATAAGGAAACTGCAAGATTATGACCATTCGCAGTATAAATTAACGACCCACCAGATGAATTATGGTGGAATTATGGAGGAATTATGTTGGAAAAAGGGGCATTAACCGGAATCACCGTCCTGGATCTCTCAAGACTTTTGCCCGGACCTTTTGGTTCGATGATCCTGGCGGATCACGGCGCACGGGTGATTTCCATAGAAGACAAGCGCTTTATTGCGGATGGTTTTTTTATCACAACTGTAAACCGGAACAAGGAACACCTTTCCCTAAATTTGAAGACTCCCGAGGGAAAGGAGATTTTCTTTCGCATGGTAAAAACTGCGGATATCGTTATAGAAGGATTCCGTCCAGGTGTCGTGCAACGACTGGGCGTTGATTATGATACGGTTTGCAATGTCAATCCGGGCATCATTTACTGCTCCATAACCGGCTATGGACAGACAGGCCTCTATGTGAATCGGGCCGGCCACGATATCAATTATCTGAGTACTTCTGGAATCCTTGACTTAATCGGCGATCCGGATGCTCCTCCCGCCATTCCCGGCGTTCAAGCGGCGGACATTGCCGGCGGCGGAATGAATGCCGTTATTGGCATTCTTCTTGCGCTCGTTGTCAGAAATCAGACTGGCAAGGGCCAGTATATCGATATTTCCATGACTGACGGCATGCTGGGGTTTCTTTCCATCCCGCTTTTCTTTCATCAACTGACCCGCCAGAACCTCAGGCGCTCGGATTCCATGCTGTCTCACCGGTACGCCTGTTACAATACCTACGAAACCGCAGACGGCCGATTTTTATCCATTGGCGCCGTTGAACATCGTTTCTGGAAAATGCTTTGCGATCACCTTGAACTTCCGGAATATATCTCCCTCCAGTGTGATGACAGCAGGCGAATGGAAATTATCGACACCATGCGTGTTGTTTTTCGCCAGAAAACCATTGACCAGTGGAGCAACGAGCTTGGGGATATGGATATCTGCTGGAGCAAGGTTCAGAACCTTGAAGAAGTGCTGAAGGACCCCAATTTCAGGGAAAGGGAGATGGTCGTTGACCTTGAGGGAAAGGACGGGAAAACCACGCCGGTTTTTGGCGTTCCAGTCAAGCTGAGCCGAACACCAGGCAAGGTGCGCACTCCTGCCGTTGGTTTTGGTGAAAGCACGGTTTCCATTTTGCGGGAAATCGGATATGCCGAAGATGATATTGCCGTGTTTCAAAAAAACGGAATCGTTTAAAAATAGGAGGCTTTTGCAAGATGACCGACAAGGCGATAGGGGACAGGCTGGAAATCTGGCGTGGAGACATTGCCCGACTGAAGGTTGATGCCATAGTCAATGCCGCCAACAGTTCGCTTCTGGGTGGCGGCGGTGTTGACGGCGCCATTCACCGTGCAGCCGGAAAAGAGCTTCTGGCCAAATGCCGGGCAATTGGCGGATGCCCGGTCGGCGAGGCCAGGATTACTCTGGGATACCACCTGCCGGCGCGATATGTCATTCACACGGTCGGGCCGGTTTACAAGGGGACGGTACAGGATGCGATTCTTCTTTCCCAATGCTACGAAAACAGCCTGAGACTGGCGGCGCAATACCATCTTTCGAGCATCGCCTTTCCGGCCATCAGTTGCGGAGCATACAGGTACCCCATCGAAAAAGCTAGTAAGATTGCGATTGATACCTGCCTTAAGGCCATGGATGACTTGCCCGATATTCACAGAATCATTTTCGTCCTGTTTTCCGACAAGAACCATGCCATTTATCAAAGCAGCCTGGAACTGATTCTAAAGGATTTAATGGCTGTTCCAGTTCTCTAAATCAAGTATAACCCGCTAATTTCCTCCGAGCTGATACTTTCTTACCGCTGCAAGATGTTCGTCCCAAGTTTGTGAAAACTGATGGGTTTTATCCTGGCGAGATACAAAAAACAGAAATTCGCTTTGGGCGGGATAAACAGCGGCTATAAGCGACTTGGCTCCCGGACTGGCGATCGGCCCAGGTGGCAGCCCCTGGCGGGTATAGGTATTGTAGGGGGTAGGCGTTGTCAGATGCCGGCGGGTGATATTTCCATCAAAATGGTCAAGACCGTAAATCACAGTGGGATCGCTTTCCAGACGCATGCGGCATTTTAACCGGTTGTGGAATACGGATGAAACGATGGGCCGCTCGCTGTCGGAGCCGGTTTCCTTTTCAATGATGGAAGCCAGCGTCACTGCCTGGTGAATCGAAAGCCCCGACTTTTCCGCCTGCTGTTCCATCTCAGGTGTAAATACCTGCCGAAATCGCTGAATCATGGTGGATAGAATTTTCTCGGTGCTTACACCTTTCGGGAAATAATATGTATCCGGAAAAAGATAGCCTTCAGCAGTATCTGTTTCAATTTTCCAGCCATGACACAATTGAGGGTCCCGTGCTGCGCTCAACAACATGGATTCAGAGACCAGTCCCACGTTGGCGAATACCGCAGCAATTTCTTTCAGATTATACCCTTCAGGAACGGTGACTTTGTGGAAAAATATCTTCCCGCCGACCATCTTTTCCAGAATCTGCCTTGGTGTCATGGCACCGGATAACAGATATTCTCCTGCCTGAATCCGCCGGTCGTAGCCGAAACCACGCGCATAGAGATAAAAACTGAACGGCGCCAAGATGATTTCCGAATGGAAAAGCATATCTGCGGTTGTTTTCAACTGCTGGCGGGGCAGTACCGTTATCAACGATTCCCGGCCATGCTTGCCGCCGGCCATGCTTGCATATTCAATTACATCGCATGTTGTCCAGATGCCAAGAATTGAGAGGATCAGCATCAAAAGAGCCGAAATGGCGACAATAAATCTTTTAATAGCTTATCCCCCCCAATACATTCACTTTAACTCTGGATGATACCGGCGCTTTTTTCTTAATCCACTTTGGCGAATGTCTTCGCTTTTGCCTTGCAGACAGGGCAGGAACCGGGAGGCTCGTTTTCACAGGTATATCCGCATACTGAACAGACGTAATAATCCGTCATCTCCTGATCGCTCAAGGTATCGAGAGCCTTCTGGTAAAGGGCCGCATGAATTTTTTCCACTTCATTGGCGTAGGTAAAAGTCCGGACCGCAGCCTTGTCGCCTTCTGCTTCAGCGGTTTTGATCATTTCGGGATACATGGAACTAAACTCATGGGTTTCACCTGCTATGGCTTCTTTCAGATTTTCCGCCGTACTCCTGATGCCTCCCAGCGTTTTAAGGTGGGTGTGGGCATGAACGGTTTCAGCCTCGGCCGCTGCCCTGAAAAGTCTGGCTGCACGGGGATAACCTTCTTTTTCAGCCTGTTTGGCGAACGCAAGGTATTTCCTGTTGGCCTGGGATTCACCGGCAAAAGCTTCCTTCAGGTTTTTTTCTGTCTGACTCATAGTCATCTCCTTTAGTTGTAGTTGTAGTTGTAGTTGTTTGTGTAATCAATTATTCATGCGAATTTTTTTGGCATTCCGGACATATCCCAAAGAAATCAAGCCGATGGGAAAGAATTTTATAGCCCGTCTCTTCAGTAAGTTCCAACGACAAAGCGTTGAGCGCGGAAAGATCAGTATCTGTAATAGATTTGCATTTCACACATATAATATGCGGATGGGGGTGCGGATTTTTTCCGTCGTACCGGTTGTTTTCATCCCCGAAGCCTATTTCCATGACCTCTCCCAGCTCTTTCAGCAATGAGATCGTCTTGTAAACAGTGGCCAGGCTCGTTGTGGAAAATCGCCTCGTTACTTCGCGATGAATATGTTCCACCCCGGGATGTTCACAGCTATTTGCCAGTATCTCGACAATGGCGATCCGCTGAGGGGTGAGCCTGAACCTTTTTTCTTTCAGCATATCAATCATCTGATCAAGTCTGGATATGCATGTATTCATTATACTCCCGTAATATCCCGCCCAAATCAATTCATCAGTTCTTTTTGAAGCCAATCTTTTACAGCACCCTCAACGGCATATACGCCTTTGTTGAATGCTACTGATTTTTGAAAAATCGCCCTAACCATGTCGGGAAGTTCAAATTCCGCCAGCTCGACCGCTTCTTCCGAGTTTCTGCGGATCAGATAGACGACAGGGGTTTTCCCCCAGTTGTTGACTACAAAATAATGACTGGTATCATTTTTTGAACGGATCAGATTGATCCCATGCGCCCAATTATTTCCCCATTCAAGGTATAAAACAACCGCCTCTTCGGGTGTCATCTGCCAGTCGATAGCATTCATCAGTTTTAAATCCTTACGGATATCATGAAGTTTCATCATGTTGTCTATTCTCCTTAACAAATTGTTTTAAACTGATCACATCTGTATCTAACAATGATAGTAATCAAAATTGATGCTTTTGTCAAGATATTATTATCTGATAATTATTATTTATTAATAATCTTTTTCAATTTCCAGAGGGGTTTTTGGGGTTTTGG
>CAIMCT010000040.1 GCA_903839535.1 uncultured Desulfobacteraceae bacterium | reverse complement strand
TTGCGCCATGTTTATTGAGCGCAGTCGAGTGATAACAGCGTAAATTGAAAAATACAAAGGCATCTAATACAGATAGGGTTATGTAGGAATTTTTCATGGTATAATCAACTCCGCATCTGACATACAAAGCGCTTTTTCAAGTATCTGGTTGGTCTTCAGGGCATCAATCAACTTGTCAAACTCTGAGTTAATCCGTTTGCGCTCATCCCCGGTCGGGTAAGGCGGCTTATCACCCCACGCAAGCAGTGCCTTCTCATTTACTCCGGATACCAGGTATGTGTTTTTTCTGCCTGATGAGTCCATTTTATCAGAAATATAGCATTCAAAAGCCCTGGCAAACAGCTCATGCGGTCGTGTCCAATAGTTGTCTTTGGAAGACGGTGACATTGAGGCTGAATCGGCGTAGAATTGCGATTGTGTCTTATCGTAAAAGACCTGTTGCCCGGTCTTTGAATGAATGTAATGTGCTACATCGGGATATGTTATACGACCTGCATATTTCCCGTGCCTGTCTTGTTTTTTTGCGTTATCCATAATCTGCTGCGGTGGTACCCCTGCTTGTATTTCTGCATCAATGGTATTGATTCGATTATATTTGTTTTTGGTAGAATCAGATGGCTTCCCGCCTGCGGTTCCTGTATTTATGGCAAAGGATAAATCCATAAATGCCTGTTTGACGGCGGCTGGGATACCGTCACCGATAGGCTGCTTCATCCCTTTGGGCTGTTCATTCTGATATGCCTTCTGAGCTGCTACTGCACCGGTAACAAGAGAGAATTGCTCCGATCCCCCAGAAGCTACCATACTAACCACATTATCCAGGAAATGACTCCATTCGTGCGCGAGAGATCCGCCGCCGCGCATCTTTGTCATATTGATAGCCTTCTTGGTCGGTTCATAATGCGCTGCCGCATTGCCAGAACCCCGAGCGCCGAAAGCAACCGCCAATTTCCCGCCGTGGCTGATATGCTTTATCGGGATACCGAGAACGTCGCTCAAATCCATGAAGGATAGACCCAACATCTGTGTATGATGTTCAGACGATTCATGATCCATCCAGTTGCCGTACTCGACTCCGCGTATGCCGAATGTGTCTATCAGGTCTTGTGGTTTGAACTCTTTATCATTGCCTCCGGTTCGCTCCGGGGTGTCTGGCACATATCTTATCCACTTGGGTTTTCCTGGCGTATCCTTTTTGATTTTCTTGCCGGATTCTTTTTCAAGCCATGAAAAGTCAGTGATTTCTTTTGCTGCCTCCAGGTTCTTTTGAAACGCATCAGAGCGCCCCTCGACGGCATTGATAAACCGATTTCCAAGAGCGCGGTATTGGTTTCTGGCAGAAGTGGGGTCGTTATCAGCTTGCCGGTTTAGTTCTTGAATCATTGCGCGGTGTTTTGTTTTGATACCTTCAGGGAATATCTCTTTGCGCAACTGCCCATGCCACAAATGGTAGTCAGCCATCGCCTTATTTTGAAGGAATTTGCTCCCGTCGTTGCTGAGGTATTGATGGTCAAGAGACATTTCCCTCCATTTCTTTTTGCCCATTTCTGCTAAGGTCTCGCGCCGCTGCGTCATATCTTCATCAAACGCCTTCAGCTCCGGTGTCATAAGAACTCCGCCTATCTCTTCTTCGATCTGCTTTAAAACGTCTTTAAATTCATCCAGCGTCCGGGCAGACTGCATATATTTACTGACCCGTGAGCTGGCTGCGACATAGTTAATCCTTGCCTGGTCGGTGTCATCAGGGTTGACGGAATATGTGGAAAAAAGCCTTTGAATCATGAACACTGCGCCAGGATCAAATCCGTGTTCTCGAAACGAATCAACCAATCCCTGAATAACATTGGGTTTTGTTACCAGTTTGGCCGCTGTTGCAGAATCCATTCCATCCATGTCTGCAATATCCAGTTGACGATTACCCGCAATAATCGCCGCCCAAATATCTTTTTTGGCTCCGCCGATCTTTTCGCCGGTGTCAACGTATTCAGTGCCGGGCCGGGCCACAGGGAAAGAGTCCGGGAATTCCTGCCTGAAAACAGCTTCGATATCAGCTACGGTTTTTGCGTTTCTGATTGCCAGCCGCCAGGCTTCCGGGGCTTCTGGTTGTATGGTTGGCTGCTTATTATCATCCTTTTTGATTTTTTTCTTCACATACTCGCCAACCTGATTATCGAGAACACCGTTATCGACTGCATCATCTATCATGCCGATAGCGTCTTGAACTGACAGCTTCCCGCTATCAACCAGTTGACCCAATTTTTCATAATCTGAATGCGATATATCGTTACTGGCGATATTCTTTACCGGATCATTGGAATATTTGTTTCTCCATGCGCCAACAGATTGCTTGCGTTTAGACTGCGTTCTTTCTTGCGTCAGGATGCCTGCCGCGTCTTGAACCGCAACCAGTTCACCAATCCCTAAACTGCTTTCGAAAATCTTGTTGACATTCTTATCCGGAGAATTTATGATTTCCTCAGAATTGCTGTGGCCTAAGTTATCACTGGGGGCAAGGCACAGTCGCTGGTGGTATTCGTTCTGTGAGCCACCCCACAGCAATATCTTGTTCTTGAATGACCTGTCTTTTGCTGGAAACGCTGTCTTGACATCGTAATAACTCCCTTCTTCAGCAGGCGACAACACGATATATGCTGCTATGGGTTGTCTCTTTGAGTTTACTAAAACAAGTTGCCTGCCATTCCCCTTGTAAATCTCAGTGTACCCACTTGCTATTTTATATACCAAATCTACAGCGTTCTTATACCCAGCAGTCTTTAACTGACCGAGCCTTTTGTCACGGTTGATATGCGCCTCTCCAAAGCTTTCAACAGTTCCCGGAAGCATTCTGATAAACCCGGCTGGCCTTTTAATAATCTTGGCTATCTCAGGGGTTATTTGCCCAAAGTTAATTGTTCCATTCGGGGATGTTACGAAATCACCTGTTTTAGCGGATTCATAAAGAGCTGATTCGATCGGT
>CAIMCT010000039.1 GCA_903839535.1 uncultured Desulfobacteraceae bacterium | reverse complement strand
TGTCTTGCAATGATGAGCTGGGGCGGCGAAACATGACCAGGATAATTTTACAAAACTGTAACCTGTCAGCGAAAGGAGAAATTATGAAGTATCAACAGAAGAATATATGGATTAGGTTATTTTATACAGTTATTACGTTATTGGTCTGTATTCCCTCTGCTGGAGCCGATATTTATGTGTTTAAAGACAAGGCTGGTGTTCGTCATTTTACCAATGTTCCTACGTCTCCAAAATATCATATTTACCTGAAAAACATCACCACTAAATATTCAGATTTCAGTCTTGGCGAGAAATTTTCTACAAACCTTGATCCCAATCAATATGATCATCTCATTCTAAAGGCTTCACTACGGCATGATATCGATTTTTCGTTGCTCAAATCCATCATCAAGGTAGAGTCCAATTTTGACTGTTATGCGGTTTCACAAAAAGGAGCAAAAGGCCTGATGCAGATCATGCCTCAGAATTTCAGCTTTCTGAATATTAGAAATCCGTTTGATCCAGAAGAAAATATAATGGGTGGAACTCTTTATTTCAAACAAATGCTTGAAAAATTCAATAAAATAGAACTGGCGCTTGCCGCATATAATGCTGGACCCACTACAGTTGATAAATATAACGGCATACCACCGATTACAGAAACCAAAGGATATATCAAAAAGGTCATGTCTCATTACAAAGGCATGTCTGGCAGCAAAAAGAAGTCTGCATAAGAAGAGTGATATAGTGAAATATTAAATCCAGATACCCGACTGGTTCCAATATTGAGAACCAGTTGGATTGCAAAATATATAGAGACCAATTTGGCAAGATGAAAACAGATGAAAAAAATACTTTTTATAACTGGCTTCATTCAGATCCTTTGCTGATGCCCTATCAATCCGTACTTCAACGTAGGTTTTCTCAGCGGATTGAAAAAAAAAGAAAATATCATAAAGAACAATCGATCCCTTTATGATTTTGCAGCTACTCACACCTATTTCGGGCTTCATCGTGAAAAAAACAGTTGGGTGTTTCGGGAATGGGCTCCGTTTGCATCTCAAATATATTTTATTGGTGATGTAACTGGATGGAAAGAAAAAAAAGAATTTCAACTTAATCGAATCAACTCCCAAGGTATATGGGTGCTTCATATTCCGGAAGATGCTCTGGATCACCAGGATTTATATCGGCTTCGAATTCACTGGAAAGACGGACACGGAGATCGAATTCCAGCCCATGCCATGAGGGTTGTTCAGGATCCGGTTACGCTGATTTTTAATGCACAGGTGTGGGAACCGAAATCCGCCTATCAATGGAAATCCCCAAAAATTAAAAAAAACTCTCCTCTTCTAATCTATGAAGCCCATGTGGGAATGGCCCAAGATGCTGAAAATGTTGGTTCTTTCAGGGACTTCACCGATAACATTATTCCCAGAATTACGAAATCCGGTTACAATACAATTCAATTGATGGCCATTCAGGAGCATCCTTATTATGGATCTTTCGGATATCAAGTTTCTAGTTTTTTTGCCGTATCTTCCAGGTTCGGGACTCCGGATGAGTTTAAAGAACTGGTTGATACAGCGCGCGGCTGTGGACTTAAGGTCGTCATGGACATTATTCATTCCCACGCGGTAATAAACGAAGTGGAAGGTCTCAGTCGTTTTGACGGTTCCATACACCAGTATTTTCACGATGGCTCCAAAGGCCTTCATCCTGCCTGGAATTCCCGATGTTTCGACTATAAAAAATCAGATGTTTTGGCGTTTTTGCTGTCCAATTGTCGCTTTTGGCTGGAAGAATATAAATTGGATGGGTTTCGTTTTGATGGTGTTACCAGCATGATGTATGATCATCATGGTCTGGGTATGGCCTTTACAGGTTATCCATATTATTTTGACGAATCGGTTGATGAAGATGCGCTTAACTATCTTTCGCTAGCCAATGAGTTGATTCATGATATCAATCCAGATGCCATAACCATTGCCGAAGATGTTAGCGGAATGCCAGGGCTTGCGGTCCCAGTTTCAGCCGGTGGAATAGGATTTGACTACAGGTTTGCAATGGGCATACCCGATTACTGGATTCGACTGATAAAGGAATATCCGGACGAAGCCTGGCCGATCGGTCATTTATGGTACGAGCTGACCAACCGTAGGTCGGATGAAAAAACCATCAGCTATGCAGAATCTCACGATCAGGCGCTTGTGGGGGATCAAACGCTTATATTCAGGTTGGTAGGTTCAGACATGTATGATGCAATGTCAATAACTCACAAAGACAATCCTCGTGTGGACAGGGGGATGGCCATTCACCGGCTGATTCGTTTCATTACGGTGATTACTGCAGGCAGTGGGTATCTGAATTTCATGGGAAATGAATTTGGTCATCCGGAATGGATTGATTTTCCGCGTGAAGGAAATAATTGGTCATACAGGTTTGCCAGACGCCAGTGGCATTTAGTGGATAATCCGGACTTGCGATACCATTTTCTGGCTTTTTTTGACCAGGAAATGATCGCTCTGGTTAAGGCATTCCATCTTCTTGAAAGTCCCCAAATAAATCTTTGTTATGAGCATGACCATGATAAGGTTATGGTTATTGAGCGGGCCGGCTTGTTCTTTGTGTTCAATTTTCATCCCATACACTCTTTCAGTGATTATCAAATTCCTTTTGCGCCCGGAAAATATCGTATGATATTTCACAGCGATTTACTCGAATTCGGTGGACATGACCGGTTACAACCCGGCCAGATTCATTTTACTCAAATGCAATCCGAGAGTAGTGGGACATCCCATTTCATCAGCCTGTATTTACCTTCCAGAACCGCTCTGGTGCTTCAACTGGTTGACACACGCCAACAGACTGGACATAAAAATACTTTGTGAAAAATTATTATGGAGAACGGGAGACAAAATGAAAATTGGCATTGTCGGCTGTCCTGGATCAGGGAAAACCACCGTTTTTGAAGCCCTGACCCGAAACCTTTCGAATATAGCCGGAAAAGCAGAACCCAGAATTGGCACCCTTCAGGTTCCGGATTCCCGTGTGGATGCATTAAGCCAGATGTATAACCCTCGCAAAACCATTTATGCTCAGATAGAATATCTTCTCCCAGGAAAATCGCTTGCCAAAAAAGATACCGGAAAAGAACAGACTGCGTGGTCCCAGGTTCGAGACTGTGATGCGATTATTCTTGTTGTCCGAAACGTTATGGGTATGGGAGGAGAGGCTCCGCAGCAGTTGTCCGATTTTCAAACTATCAATCAGGAATTGATTCTTTCAGATCTGATTGTGGTTGAAAAACGCCTGGAACGTCTGGAAACAGATAAAAAACGCGGCAAAAAAATTGACTTGGAAGAATTATCCCTGATAACGCGATGTTTGAAACAACTGGAAAATGAAATACCGCTGCGAAAGATGTCCGAACTTGCTTCTGCTCCGGTATTAAGGGGCTTTGCATTCATGTCTGCCAAACCCATCATGGTGTTGTTCAACAATGCAGACGATGATGATACAATGCCGGATATTTCTGCTGTAACTTCTGCAGAACATTGTATGGTCATCAAGGCAAAGCTGGAGCAGGAACTGATTCGAATGACTGAAGAAGAAGCCAGGGAATTTCTGATTGAATTCAATATTACCGCATCGGCAACGGATCGCGTGATTCAGATGTCCTACAGTTTGCTGGGGCTGATGTCTTTTTTTACGGTCGGCGAAGATGAGGTAAGGGCCTGGACCATACACAGGGGAACATCGGCTCTGGATGCAGCCGAAGTCATTCATTCTGATATTAAAAAAGGCTTTATCCGCGCGGAAATCATCTCTTATAAGGATTTGATGGATGCAGGAAATCAGGCTGAAGCTCGCAAACGTGGAACGTTTCGACTGGAAGGAAAAACCTATGAAGTACAGGATGGGGATATCATCAACTTCCGGTTTAATGTATAAAAAAACTGAGTGATGTGCCAACGGTTTTCAAGAAGTTTAAAAATATAAACTCAATATAATTTTATGATAACAGATCGTTACTGACTGGTTTGTTGAATATGGATGTAAAAGTTTATTTTTTTAAAC
>CAIMCT010000038.1 GCA_903839535.1 uncultured Desulfobacteraceae bacterium | reverse complement strand
GCTGATAACGGATTTTTTTAAATTAACAATTAAGAAAAAATCAGGCCATTATCAACCCTGAGCCTCGTAGGGAAGGATAATCCCAACGAAGACGATAATAAGGCTAATAAAGACAACTATTGCAACAGGTATCATAATATCTAAAACCAGTATCAATTTAAAGTTTAGATGTTAAGATATTGAATACCAGTAACAATATCCTCTTGTCAAGAAGTTATTTTCAGGGCGAGGCTGGTGAGTCTTGCAGACGCTTTCCGGCCGGAACATTGCTGGTTAGCGGGGTCGGACCGAGCTATCACACTGGAATTTTGTCATAATCCTTCACCATGCCCCTTGTTTTTCCAGATTCACAGTAACCACCTTGGACACGCCTTTTTGTTCCATGGTAATTCCCAGAAGCGTATCCGCAAATGACATGCTGTGCTTTTTTGCCGGAAATATCCAATATGCTTTTTATTTCAGGTGATTGCAATGCATACAACTCCCCACAAACAGTTAAGATCGGAATTTTGCTGTAATCCATGAATAGCGAGTGTTCCTCTGTATAAGCGATGCCGGGCAATAAATCAATTTTGGTATCTTTCTTAAATTCGATCACCCCATTATGAAAATGATACTTCCCCCTTTGGAAAAGGGGGATCGAGGGGGATTTTTCAGGTGAATAGCCTCCGAAATCCCCCCTGGCACCCCTTTTTCAAAAAAAGGGGGGGGAATCCTTTCGATTTTAGTATTTTAGATTGTTCGATGAAATTTAAGAATGATACATAAAATAGCTATCTTCCGGCTTCAACATGCCGACAATCGCCACCCATCCGTCTTTTGATCGAACCTCAAGAATTTGAAATCCGATGGCTTTCATTTTTTCCACAACCTGCTTCTGATTGGCTTCAATGATACCCGAGCATATCAGTATGCCGCCCGGCGCAAGCGTCTGCTGAACATCATCCAGCAAAACCAGAATGACTTCCGATAAAATATTCGCCGAAATCAACTGAAAGGTTTCTGTGACCATGTCCACCAAATTTCCGGATTTTACACAAAATCTCTCCGGATCAATATGATTTAAGAGAAGGTTTTGCTCGGCAATATCGCAGGCAATGCTGTCCGCATCGGTTCCAAACATCCTGGATGCGCCCAGTATAGCTGCCGCAACCATTAAGATGCCGGAGCCAGTTCCTACGTCCAGAAATGTATCTCCAGGTTTCAGATAATCCTGGATCATTTGAATACACAGTGCGGTCGTGGGGTGCGTCCCCGTACCAAAAGCCATTCCGGGATCAATCTCAATGATCATCTCGCCTTCCGCCGGTGTGTATTCCCGCCAGGTTGGTTTGACAACCAGGATATTCGTAAGTTTTTCCGGCCAGAAATAGGCTTTCCAGGATTCCGCCCAGTCTTCCTCATCCACCTCGCTATAATGAATCTGAAAGAAAATACCCTGGGTTTGCTTCAGATCCGCCAGTCCATGCTCGAGCTTCGAGCAGTTCGATGCCAGCGTGTCATTCTGAGGAAAATATCCGGTTACGCTATGATGATCCGGCTTTGGCAGGGCGTTGTCTCCCCAGCCTTCAGGCGGCTCCATGTCCGGATCCTCTACCACCACACCTGAAAGACCAAGATCATAAAACAGGGCTGAAACCAGCTCCACAGCCGGCTCGGCAGGATCTGCATCCACGATAACCACTGCAGCCATCCATTTCATTGAGGCATCCTTTGATGATAAAATCGTTCTTTGGGAGGATTGGAATATCCGCATAGGTCCGCAAGTGTTGCATTTTATCGTAACCTATTGAATTTGAGGCTTTTTTTTAAAAATTAAATTATATTCTGTTTTCAAATGGTTAGACATATTCGAACTGAAGATGCCAAAACTTATAGACCTATGCGGGTTTGACATCTGCTTTGGACATAAATTCCCCCCTCATGAGTTTATTAACGGAGGGTATTGTAACATATTTTTTCAAGATGTTAAACAAAAGAGAAAACTTATAGACCTATGCGCAGAAAACATACATATATTCTTTGATTTAACTTAACGTATATGTTAAGTCTATCTCATGGAATGGGAAATTGTTTATCATAGCGAAAGCATCGAACAACAGGTGTTTGCATTGCCGGACGACCTGAAAGCGCACTATTTAAGGCTAACGGATTTAATGATGCTGTTTGGTCCTCATCTTAAACTACCGCATACAAAAGCAATGGGCAGCGGGCTTTTTGAATTGAGACTCAAGGGCCGGGAAGGAATCGCCCGTGTTTTTTATTGCACGAACGTTGGCAGAAAGATTGTCATGCTGCACAGTTTCATTAAAAAATCAAAGAAAACGCTCAGAAGAGAACTGGATACAGCGATAAAAAAAATGAATGAGGTAAAAAACGATGCTATCGCATGATGAATTAAAGCATAAAATACTTTCAGACTCTGACATAAAAGCAATATATGATGATCTTGAAGGTGAGTATATGCTACTGGAAGAATGCCTTAAAGCCAGAAGCGACGCCATGATGACACAGGAAGATGTTGCGATTCGCATGGGCACCAAGGCACCCGCTGTATCCCGCATCGAATCTGGAGGAGGGAAAAACAGGCACTCCCCTTCCCTTGCTACGCTTCGGAAATACGCTAATGCCGTAGGGTGTAAACTTGAGATCAGGCTGGTTCCAAAAGCAGGACGAGTGCATCAGTGACGACAACTACCTCGACTGATAATAAAGAATCCGCTCCCGTATCTACGCAGCCGCAGGCGCTCATCAGGCTGTATCTCGTAATTCGTCCAGTCATTAATTATTCCTGATTCTACCGGATTTTGTGGTCATGTATTTTCAGGTACCTATTTTAAGTATATCTTGCAGCAGCTCCTGCGCTACCCGAATGTCATAAGCCTGTTTCGGGTCAAAATGTTTTTTGGTGTTCATCTGAGAAAACTTATAGACCTATGCGCAGAAAACATACCCGCTCAAATCCCAGTGCTGCAACCACAAAAGACTTCAGATGTAGCCCGGGGTATTTCCTGGCCAGACGATTGCCGTAATCCAGAACCTGCTTCTTTGCATCGTTCAGGGTCTGTTTTACCAACGGCAAATCATGAATGTCCTGTTGAGACATGGCCCGCAACTG
>CAIMCT010000037.1 GCA_903839535.1 uncultured Desulfobacteraceae bacterium | reverse complement strand
TCCGGCCATCATTTCCCAACTGTCGATAGCTTGTCCATCAATGGCCGTTACTATGTCGCTTATCTGAATACCGGCCCGAGCTGCTGGGGAGTCGGAGTCGATTTTCCCGACCACTGGATTTAGAATGGGGATACCAGTGATTAGAAAAAGACCGAAAAAAATAACTACGGCCAGCAACAAATTGGAAAAAGGGCCGGCAGCTACAATCAGAAAGCGCTTGAAAAGCGGCTTATGGTTGAACGAGAGGGGAATGTCTTCCGGCAAAATTTCGGCATCGGGTTCATCCCCGACCATCTTGACATAACCGCCCAGAGGGATCGCAGAAAGTCGATAGTCCGTAATGCCGATGGTTTTACCGGCGATTCGCGGTCCAAACCCCAGGGAAAATTTGAGAACTC
The DNA here is from genome assembly GCA_903839535.1 of uncultured Desulfobacteraceae bacterium. Classification (GTDB taxonomy): domain Bacteria; phylum Desulfobacterota; class Desulfobacteria; order Desulfobacterales; family Desulfatirhabdiaceae; genus RAAP-1. Next base: position 5,641 of record CAIMCT010000037.1, on the reverse strand, counting down.
CCACGCCAAAAGTCTCGCCACCAGAAAATGGCAGAACACAATGTTCAGCCGTGCTAATCGGCTGTAACAGATGGTTATGTTGTTTTGCAAATATTTAAAAATTCCTCCGGTGTAAGGGACTTAACCGGAGATTTTTTGAAATCAGAAATATTACGGGTAACGATAAAATCACAGCCCGTCAATTCAGCCAAACTAGCCACTACTCCGTCTTCAAAATCACTGATTTCCATTTTTCTTGCTCTGACAAACGACGTTTTGTCAGCGGCAGCAATCTCAAAATGTGTAAGCATCCAGTCTGTCGTTTCATCGGATTTCTGTTTTCCCGAATACTTCGATGTGATATAGTGAATCGTAGTAATGGCATGTGATGGCAACAATCCTGATATTTCATTATTGAGAACTTTGCTGATTACCGATGCCGAAGCGTGATAATAAGGGTGGCGTGCCTGAAAAACATCAAGCATCACATTAAGATCAAGCATGACTTTCATGTATGCTTTTCCATTGAATGTTGATAAAATATTTTTTCAGTATCAATATCTTTCGGAATGATCCCTGTAATTTTCTGAATATCAGGATGAAGATCATATTTCTGCGGTATCTGTAAAAATTTGGCATAACGATCTATCAGCTCTGAAATTGTAATTTTGTGCCTTTCGGCATACTGTCTTAGAAAACTGATTTCATCTGTCGGCAATTGAATTGTTAAGATATCTGTATTCATCTCTCTCTCCTTCATATAATGGGGAGTCTTTTGTGTAGATTATTTGTCCCAAGGCAATTCACCGATTTTGATCGGTGTATGTGTACGCAATCGCATGATGAACAACGGGGTCTTTCTTTTCTCAAAAGGGATGACCCCATTTTGGTTTCTTTCATCATAGGATTTTCCCACCACACACAGAAATTATGGTATTCACAAAGGCTTTTAGCTCCGGACATTCGGCTACTGCCACACCCAGGTCGTTTTTACTCAATATGCGTCCAGCATCACGCGGCTTTACATAGCTGTCCCTACTCCTTCCTATTTCAAAGATTTCCTTTATACGATATGCAGGTGGATTAGTGTGGTTGACTGTTTCAGGTTTACCAGTAGGAGCAGTCTTATTATGCCCCGCCAACTTCTGAATAGAAGTCCAATAAGGCAGGAGCCATGCCTCAAAATCGTGAAGTGCAACATGAGGATGGAATCTTGGTTCGTGTCCCACCCATAATCGCATCTTTTCTTTCGCATCGTTAGCATTTACAAACTCCGGAGGCTGGCTACCCGTAAAACATCCGTCAAAGCAATAACATAATCAGATGGAAACTGACCACTCAACAATCTCTGAACATCGCGTTTCAATTTATCTCCAGTCGGAATTCGACCATCGTAAGGATTGACATCGAGTCTTGGCATTTTATTTGGCAATCGGGATTCAAGGAATTTTCTGAGATAGGGCAAAAAGGCTTTTTCGGTTTTTCCTTCAACGATCAAGGTTATTTTCATGATCGTCCTCCCATCCGCCCCATCCGCCAGACTTCATCAAGGCTGTATTCTTTGAGCCATTCATCCAGATCTAAGCTATCCCCCCAGGCGGCAGTAGTGTCGCCATCGTCGACGCGATCCATTACGACAATTTCTTTAGGTTCAAGAAACCGGATAAAACGGTCTGAATGGGTGGCTACGACAAGCTGTGTTCGCTTAGAGGCTTCGCGCATAATATCCGCAAGGATACTCAGCAACTCAGGATGTATACTGCGAACTGGCATAATCTGCGCTTTTCATAAACTCCCTCTCCCAGCGGGGGAGGGTTGGGGTGGGGGATCAAAAACGTAAAATTATGCCGGTTCGCAGTATAAACTAACTTCAGGCTCATCGATCATTGTGATAGTTGAAAGTCCAGGGCTTTGTAAAAGAGAAACCAGCCAAATAAAACGGAGGGTGCCTTCAGAAAGTTCTTGCATAAAAAAATGCTTTTTGTAGTTGCTATCTCTCCATGTCATCGTCAACATACCAGCAGCGACAGGGGGGAAGCTGAGTGATTCAAAACCGGGAAACGCAGCCTTTAACTCGATGATCAAGTCTTTCAGTAACATGCTGATATTATTGAGTTTATTAAAAAGCAAGAATATTTTATATATCTTATTAAATCAAGCACTTATGTTTTTTCGACGCAAAAAACTTGATAATCGAGTTTAAGGTATCTTCAATTGCCTCATAGCGGTCGCGATTGCTTTCCCGTAGGTAATACAAGAAAGGTATTAAATCTTCTCCATCTGCACCTGGCAAATCAGCCGGTTTCATCTGTTGTGGCAGTTTAACAGGGGCGCGTGAACCTACGTCTAAAGCATGATATTGGGTCACTGAGCCAGGAATTCGTCGCAGTTCCTCCGGCTCTCGAAACATTTTTGGTACTTGAAAAAGCGATGTCTCATTCGGATTATATTCCCAGTTCGGGCGAACCAGGCGGTTGCTTTCTTCTTTTTCGAAGTACTTAATATCACCATCGTGCGAGTCTATATGTTTGAAGGCATCGGAAAATCCATCGCGTGATTGAGATAAAACCTCAGAGGAAATTGCATATCCAACACCCTTTTTCGTCAATTTGAGATCATATTCAATCGGGCGATATCCAGGTACATCCATGTCAACATTAAGTGATAAATGCTCAGCTTTTCCCCGGGTTATAACATTTGCTACTCCACCCAATTGAGAAAGCTTGTTGTTTAATCCTCCTGCGGCTGATGCTGAAAGCAGGGAGAAAGCGTCGAGTAAAGATGTCTTGCCAACGCCATTCGCCCCAATAAGTACCATGAAAGGACATACTGGCAAGTCGATGTGTTTTAGTCGCCTAAAACCTTCGATTTTTATATGGTTCATCTTATACATTAGATTCGCCTCTCTTATATTAGTTGTTATTATCCAGCCTTGTTTAACAGAATGTTCACCTGCTAAGTCAGGTGCAACAGATGGTTATGAGCCTTGTAACGGATCGTGCGTTTGGGAGAAATTACAAGACGTGTCCCTTATTTGTGGGCACTCATTTTCCCTATTTTCCATATAATAGGAGATTGAACGCCTGTGCCGCATCTACGATGCGAATCCCTTGATGGCGCCCCAGCGGCAACAGGTGCTTGCGATCCCCGGAAACGACCAAATCGGCCCGTGCTGCCACGGCTATGGCAATGACCTGATCATCATCGATATCTCCCACAACTATGCGTGGTACAGTGGCTGGTTCGATCAATTCGACAACTCTGGCATAATCGGCTAATACTTCGTGGGAGGTTTTGTCGATGCGGGCCAGCCGTTGAGCAGCAAATGGCCGGCTCAGAACGTCGGCCAGCTCTTCGAGTAATGCAGGACTGGCGTAGAGCTGGACATCACCCCGTTGACGAATCAATGCAAGCAGGTGATGAGGTGTTCCGCACCATAAAAGGGCTGACAATACGACATTGGTATCAAGGACGATATGCATGGTATCACTTCGCGGCTTGCAGTATCCGACGTTCCTGCCGGGCGGCTTCGACCTCCGCCGCGATCTGATCTTCGTTGATCGATTCGGCGCCAACAGCCTCTAACGCAGGGGCAATTGCAAGCAGGCGATCCAATGCGGTCGAGCGTTTTGACTTTGAGGCCAAGAACTCGATAAAGTCATCCACCTCTATTACCTGTTGAGGCGACAGGGTTCTAATTCTGGCAATTAAGCCTTGCTCAACAACTGCGTGCATCACGATCCCCCATATCCAATTCCGATATAGCGATGCCAATTCGACTACAAGATCAAATCGTTCTTATCCAACAACAGATCATGTTTTTCTCGGGAACTGTCAAGGCTAACATTTGGTTAAGCTGTTGCATGGCTTGTCCATGCAATTAGCTTGAACCAGTTGTTAAATTTTATATGGCATTAAATCATCATAGTGTTCTTTGTCTTCAATATTCGTTCTAAGGAAAAAGCTTTTTTCATTTTGGTATATAACTATATGTTTATAGTCCTTATCTCCGTTTTTTGTCTTCCACATGAAATCGAGTTTTGTCTTCAAAAATTCAAATGGTATCATAAAAACAGTATTTTCATTCCCACATCCATAACAAGCATATCCAGTTTTATATTTTTCAAGAAAATTGTTTTGATGAGGATGAAATGCAAACCAATATCTCGCCTTGAAGTGACTATTAAATGCAGGATGCTGTTTTGAAATAGAAATTACAATTCCAAAAGAAAAATCATTCGAAGAATATGATGATTTGCTGTTTTTTATTAACTCAATGTTAAGTTTTTTCTTTATTTTTTCGAGTACGGGTGAATGGAAATTGACAGGTGTAATTATATCTCCCGTCTTTTCTGGTTCTATACTTTCAACAATTTCAATTTGATCTTCAGCGTTTTCTTCTAATTCGACATCTTTTATAGCCAAGAATAATAAATCGATTAATCTATCAACCCTGGTAAATTCATAAGGACGCAAAGCAATTGATATTTTTTCTGCTGTTGATTCATCACTTAAAGATTCTTTAATTTTCAATAATTGTATTAATGAACCAATACTAATGATGCGAATATCCCAAGCATGTTTGCTTCCTCGTATTTGCGCTTCAAGTTCCCCAGTATCGTCACGCCCAACGATAATAAGCATTGAGCTAAAACCAATTTTTATTTTGTTGTTTTCTGAAAGTCTTTGTCTGTATTTTGCTATTGTATCCAGCGATATTCTATATGCATCTGTTGTTTTTACTTCTATGATGATGTCCCAATCATCTTGCTGTCTCCAAATTCCATCAAAACCAATTTCATTTTTACTTCCTTGATACAATCCATTTGTTACACTAAATCCTAATCTTGATCCAATTTCATTAACAATATCTTGCAATGCTAAACCGCTATCTGGAAACGATTTTTCAAGACATTCATCTGCATACCTTACCAGCAGATCATTTGTAATATTTTTCAAAAACGTTTTGAAATGAGTATCAGTGTTTTTAAGTTTTCCATCACCTAAAAATGTAATTATTTGAGATAGTTTTTTTGTTTCAAGGAGTTTAGTATCGCTTAATAATTGTTTTATTTCTTCCATTTCATTTACCTGGCTGAAGGCTCAATCTATAGATCGTCGCAAATGAGTTGATGTTCATTCTATGTTAGGTTTTGGTTGCCATCTTTAAATTTTCCATGCTTTATCAATAGGATGCTATATTATAAATTGTCAAGCAGGTGTGTCAACTCATTTGCGAAGACCTATAACAAATAATTGTACAGTTTCTATACTTGAGACCGCATAAATTTATGAATTCAACAAATTAGGATCGCGCAATCGTTTTGCATGATATTTTATAAAATCGTGCAATATGAAATTTTCATTTTCACAAATCTATCCGGTCTCAAGCATATATGGCGATTTTCATCGCCCCAGGGTGGGTCCCCCTTGTTCAATAGCAGCAGATATCAAATAGTATCGCTGTCATAGCGGAATTGATGATATCAGCCAATAATAACTTCTCATCCAAGGTATAAGTATTTTGACATCCTTCATGTTCCGGTTTACACTTTCCAATGATTCACAGTTCTTATTGAATCCCAACGGGATTTCGTCCCATAGCCCAGGGTTGCGACAACGTCGCTACCCTGGGAATGATTTCACGCATGGATTTCCAACC
>CAIMCT010000036.1 GCA_903839535.1 uncultured Desulfobacteraceae bacterium | reverse complement strand
TTCTGGTTCTACCGGATTTTGTGGTCATGTATTTTCAGGTGCTTATGAATTGAAAAATGATCTCGAAAGCGGTTCAAGAAAATCTTTCGAGGACATTTCAGTCATTCCGGAGTCAGAAAATTCGTAGATTATCTCATACAGGCATTGCACCCACTGGCAGAACCACAAAATCCGTTAGAACCAGAAGTGGTAAACCCAGGATCGATGATACCGTTCGTATCCTTAGAGATGGCTGTACTCAAGAATATATGCAGGAATTGTTGGCATTTTAAGTATGAATAAATTCCCAATCAAAAGATCAGGTACTGCTGCCCAATGGCGATTTACCCACCCCGATGCCTTTGTAAATTCTCTTGCAATTTTAAGAATTGCAAGTCTGGCTGTATTGGTATTGATTGGCTATATCGATTATTTTACAGGATACGAATTTGGCTTTTTCATCTTCTACTTCATTCCTGTGGCGATTTCAGCCTGGTACTGTGGCCCCAAAGACGGAATATTCACCGCCATCGCGTGCGCTGTCTGCTGGTATCTTTCAGATCGTTTTACGAATCATCCCTATTCGCGCGCCTATTTTATCTACTGGGAGATGTTCATCAGACTGATCTCTTTCCTGACGACAGCCATGACCCTTTCAAAAATCAGGGGTTTAGTGCTTAACGAAGAACGAATGATTGCCGAATTGCTCGAAACACGCAGTCAACTTGAAAAATACACAGGGGAGGGTGAAGTGAAAAGTTCAAAGCCATCTCCCACTGATGGTTGATTGCCTTGATTAATATGGAGACTCTCCTAAAAAAACAACATCCGATGTCTGATCCCAAAGTAGAAAGGGGGGCGCAGACCCGCACCCGTTCGTTGCTGAGGGCTTTACATTCCCGGAATTATCGGCTGTTTGTCGCAGGCCACGGTATTTCCCTGGTCGGCACCTGGATGCAGCAGGTTGCCATGAGCTGGCTGGTTTACCGCCTGACAGGTTCGGCCATGCTTTTAGGGATCGTTGGATTTACCAGCCAGATCCCCAGTTTCTTTCTGGCCCCGGTGGCAGGCGTTCTTGCCGACCGCTGGGAAAAGCGGCGCCTGCTTCTCGCCACCCAAACCCTCGCCCTGATCCAGGCTGCCCTGCTTGCGATCATTGTTCTGACCGGAGTGGTTCATATCTGGCAAATAATTATGCTAAGCCTTTTTCTTGGTATTGTAAATGCGTTTGATATCCCCGTGCGACAGTCCTTTGTTGTGCAGATGGTCGATTCCCGGGATGACCTTAGTAACGCCATTGCTCTCAATTCATCCATGGTAAACGGCGCAAAACTCATTGGACCCACAATTGCCGGACTTCTTGTGGCCAGCGTCGGAGAAGGTGTTTGTTTTGCCATCAACAGCGCCAGTTACCTGGCTGTCATTGCAGCGATTGTCGCCATGCGGGTGGCGCCGATGATGCCTCGCCTTCAAAGCCAAAACATTCTGCACGAACTCCATGAGGGGGTTCGCTATGCTTTTGACTGCAAGCCGATTCGAAACATCCTTCTTCTGCTGGCTCTGGTCAGCCTGCTGGGAATGCCCTATTCAATCCTGATACCAGTCTTTGCCAGCGAAGTCCTTCACGGAAACTCTCACACTTACGGTTATCTAATGACTGCATCCGGCAGCGGAGCATTCGTCGGGGCTTTTTACCTGGCATCCCGCAGGAGCGTCCTCGGACTCGGCATGGTCCTTGTCCGCGCCACAATCTTTTTTGGAACCGGCATTGCTGTCTTCGCCATTTCAACAAGCTTCACCCTGTCAATGGTTTCACTCGTTGTGACGGGATTTGGGGCCATGACCCTGGTTGCCTCAAGCAACACCATTATTCAGACCGTTGTTGATGAAGACAAGCGGGGGCGTGTCATGAGCTTCTTCACCATGGCTTTCATCGGCATGATGCCATTTGGTAGTCTTATTGCGGGGACCCTCGCCGGCAGCATCGGCGCAAAGGAAACCGTGCTTATTGAAGGAATCTGCTGCCTTACAGGAGGGATGATTTTCTTCAGACAACTTCCCATTCTCCGCAAAATAGTCAGACCGATCTATATCGATAGGGACATTACCCACAAGAAGGAAATTTAATGAGGATGGCATCAATTCGATAACCAGCTATCAAAGATGACAGGAAAGAATCCGTGTTATGATCAATACCGAAATTCACAATCAACCAGTTGAGGAAAATGTATGGCTTCAAATAATGGCCAATCGGAAGAAAATTTTATTAGAAAAATCCTGCATGCGATCATCGGAGCGCCCAAGCAAGTAAAAGACCCCAATATTTTTCATAAAATGTCGCTGATTCCTGTTCTTGCGTGGATAGGACTCGGCGCTGACGGGCTTTCTTCTTCTTCCTACGGCCCAGAAGAGGCATATCGCGCGCTTGGAACCCATACATATCTGGCCGTTGTTCTGGGCCTGGCGACAGCGCTTACGGTTTTCATCATTTCGTACGCGTATTCCCGGATCATTGAGCATTTTCCGCATGGCGGAGGCGGTTATATCGTCGCCACCCATATGCTGGGTGAAAAGGCCGGCGTTATCTCCGGGAGCGCCCTTCTGGTTGATTATGTGCTGACTATCACCCTCTCCATTGCCGCCAGCGTGGATGCGCTTTTCAGTTATCTTCCGCTGAGCTTCCACCACCACAAGGTTGCTGTTGCCTGTTTCCTGTGTGTGGTGCTGATTCTTTTGAACATTCGAGGCGTTAAGGAATCCATTGTGGTCATGGCTCCGATTTTTGTCGTATTTGTCGTTACCCATCTCCTGATGTTACTTGATGGCATTTTTACCCATACAGATCTTTTTGTTCCACTGGTGGATAGATTTCAGGCCGGCATTCAGCAGGACATTTCCACCATCGGCTTCATCGGTATGCTCATGTTGTTCTTGCGGGCATATTCATTGGGAGGCGGAACCTATACAGGCATCGAGGCGGTTTCCAACGGCATGCAGATCATGCGGGAACCGCGGGTGCAGACCGGCAAGCGAACAATGGTCTATATGGCTGGCTCCCTGGCCTTTACCGCTGGCTTGCTGTTTCTGTGTTATGCGCTTCTGGACGTGAAACCGGTAGAAGGCAAGACGCTGAATGCCGTGATAGCCGACAACCTTTTTGCCGACTGGGGAATGGGAAAGGCGATTGCTTTTATTACAATTTTTTCCGAGGGGGCATTGCTTTTGGTTGCGGCGCAAACCGGGTTTGTGGATGGCCCCAGAGTGATGGCGAACATGGCGGTGGATTCCTGGTTCCCCCACCGGTTTGCGGCCCTGTCCGAACGGCTGACAATGCGAAACGGCATAGTTCTGATGGGTGCATCGGCCGTTGTGTTGTTAATTTATACTCACGGATCGGTATCAGCGTTGGTGATCATGTATTCCATCAACGTCTTTGTTACGTTTTCCTTTTCTCAACTGGGAATGTCCAGGTTCTACATTCGGCGCCGGAAGGAAGACCCCAAATGGATGCAGCATTTAAGCGTTCATCTTGTCGGACTTGTCCTTTGCGCTACCATTCTGGTTATCACCACTGTGGAGAAATTTACTGAAGGTGGCTGGATGACTATTCTAATCACCTCTATAGTCATTGGTGTCTGCTACCTGATTCGCAATCATTACCAAACCGTACGCAGCGGCGTTGCAGAGCTGGATAAAACGCTGCTGAGCTTTCCAGCATCAGGCCCGCCCAATAGCGCACCTCTGAATAAAAAGGATCTGACCGCCATTCAGATGGTTTCGGGATACAGCGGATTTGGTGTCCACACACTGCTGTCCATACTTACCACATTTCCAAAAATTTACAAAAACATCATTTTTGTTTCTGTGGCTGTCATCGACTCCGGTTCCTTCAAGGGTGCCGAAGAAGTCGCAGTCCTGGAGCAATCGGTAATGCGCGGGCTTGAAAAATATGTGGCGCTGGCCAGAAAGCTGGGTTTTGCCGCCGACTATCGCATGGAAGTGGGAACGGATGTGGTGGAAAGCGCCATGAACCTGTGCAAGACAATCGCCGCCGAGTATCCCCGATCCACCGTTTTCACAGGACAGATCACCTTCCGGATGGAAAAATTCTATCACAAAATGCTGCACAATGAGACAGCCTTCGCCATCCAGCGCCGCCTGCAGTGGGATGGAATCACCACCGTCATTCTGCCGATACGGATGAGAATTTAGATAAAATTACACATTGGCTTTTTTTGATAACTGGGTATGGCAGCCTTCATGATCAGAACATGTATCTTATGTTAATCGACTTAAAAAATACGCTGTTAGAACACGCATGGGATAAAAGAAAATGAAAGCTAAATATTCGGGCAAAAGCATCGGAACCTTGGTTGTTACCGCCGCTTTGGTTGCATTTCTTGTGTTCGTCGCATGGATTCTATATTTAAAGCCAAAAATGGCGGATATCTTCTTTGAACCGGTTTTTATCAATGATGTCAAGAAAGTCCGACTGGTGTCCGAAATGCGGGTAAACCTGAACGCATCTGTCGAGGCGGAAAAAAGCGCTGTTCTGGCCGACACCGATGAGGCATCTATCGTTTATGCCGACCAGGCACAGGAGCTATCCGCCACAGTGGAAGAGGCCAGACTTGAACTTGAAGTTTTGATTGAAGCAGAAAAAATGGGTCGGGAGTTTAGCGCCTGCTGGGAGCGGTTTCAGCAAATAGACCAGGAATTATTGCCACTGTCCGTACTGAATACGAACCTGAAGGCGTACGATCTTTCTTATGGTTCGGCAGGCAAAGCTCTCAAACAATTGGAACAGTCCCTTAACTCCCTGATGAGCAGCAAGGTTTCAAAGGACAAGGCATGTGAAATTGACAGACTGTCGCTGCGGGCGCTGTCCGCTGCGTTAAAGATTTATGCTCTTCAATCTCCGCATATTGCCGAAAGTCGGGAAGAGAAAATGGACGAAATTGAGACAACGATTCAAACTCATGATGTTCTGATCATTCAGTCTTTGGATGCCATGTCGTTTTTATTGAATCCTGCGGACAAGCCGCTGATCGAAGCAGCAAAAGCTGCCTATGCCGAGTTTTGGATGATCAACACGAAAGTGATGAAGCTGTCCCGCCAGAACAGCAATGTCCGGTCCCTTGCCTTATCCCTGGGTCAAAAACGCAACGTCACGATTCATTGCCAAGATGTTCTGGCAGCTCTTGAGGAAGCTATTCAGAGCAAGGTATATAAGGCCACAAGATAAGGATCCTCGCAGTCTATAGTGGGTAATCTGTGTTGTAAAGCTTGCTGGCGCGTGCATTGAGCGAAACAATTCCGGGACTCCCACCCTTGAGACTGCGAACTTTCAACCATCTATTCATTAGAAATCCTACTCTGAAAAGCTTAATGTTATCTTTAAGCATAACCCGCTCCAAATAAATTATAGAGGTGCCAAAATATCCTTCTTGACCGTTATTTCCTTCTGCGGAAAAGGAATATCGATCTTTCCCTCCCGAAAGGCCTGATGAATTCCCCGAATTATCAGGTCTCGGGCAGATCCACGGTTGCGAGGGTCTTTGATCCAGGCCAGAAGTTCCAATTCCACCGCCCAATCACCAAAATCCCGACACCGCACCCTTGGCGCAGGTTCTTGAAGGACGAATTGGTTGCCCTTCAGGGAATCAAGAAGGACTTTCTCAACCTCAAGCAGATCGCTGCTGTAGGCGACTCCTACGCGACACTTGACGCGATACTGCGGAAGAAGGCTTGTTTCATTCATGATCTTGGAGCTAACCATCACCGAATTGGGAACGGATATATGAACATCATCCCTGGTGCGTATCCGCGTGCTGCGAATACCGATGTTGACTACCTCTCCGCGTTCCCCGCTGGTCAAAACAACGAAATCCCCGATGTGATAGGGTCGGTCCAGAAAGATGGTAATCCCGCCGAAGAAATCCGAGAGAGAATCTCTGGCGGCAAGGGCGCCAACCGCTGTTACAAGACCTGCCGAAGTCAGCAGTGGGCTGAGATCAAGGGACCAGACCCGCAGCAAAACATAGCCGCCTCCGACGATGAGCAGCATGGTGATCAGATTGCTGACGAGCGCCATGGAGTGGACGACATTGGTTTCCTCGGTGTGCTGATCGGTCAGTCGTGAAAAGTAGAATCGACAGATTGTAACCAACTGCCAGGTCCAGGCTATTACCGGCAGCGACTGCAAGAGCGCGAGGAATTCATCCCACCAGAAATATTCTTTCAGACCCGCTCGGTCAATGGCATCGTTGGCAAAGATGGCTATTGTTGTTAGAATCAGCGGCAACCAGATGTGCCTAAGTGCGCGAGACTCGTTTGTGGATAGAGAAACAGAGGTTCCGCCTCTGGCAATTTTGATCAATGTCAGATACAGGGCATAACCCAGGAAAGTCCCGAACAACAGAATAAGTCCACCATGGGCAATAGGGTTTATGTGAAGCCATTGTATCAACATAACTATTTCTCGTCTTATATATTTTATATTGGTTTTCATCTTCTTAGTGCATTCGGGACAAATGCCGTGGCTGGACTCAACTCGAATCTTTATCGTTTTCTTTCTGTTTCCGAATCTCGTCAAGCAGCCGGTGTATTTCGATGAGAGCGTCATTTTGAGCAGTTAGGTGATCAAGGATGGATCGAACCTCCTCCTCTGTTTTCAGGTTGATCTGATAATCATTATGCGCCTCGAGCCGATCTCTGACAGCCTGGCGGTTCTGGCTCATCATGATGATGGGCGCCGCATAAGCCGCTTGCAAAGAAAGCACAAGATTCATAAAGATGAATGGGTAAGGGTCCCAGTGATGAAACCAGGCGAGCACATTAACAGCCGCCCAGGCCATCAGTATCGCTGTCTGGACTATGATAAACCACCAACTGCCAAGATTTGTTGCGACCCAGTCCGAAGCTTTTTGCCCGAATGTTAGTTGGGCTTCGATGATCTCATTGGTGTTTCGCACAGGCGGATGCGTGTGTTTAAATGGTTCGGGAAATCGTGCATTGACCATGTTCATTCCTTTTCCGCAGCATTTTTTAGTGAAATATTCGCTGAGCTCAAGCACGAAGCAACTCTGTTCATGTAGTGGCGTTCTGGTCCCCGCAATTTATCATAGGAAACCACGGTTGATTCCTTAAGGGAACGATCGTCTTTCCGTCTATATTTGTCATAGTCCAGCTCCATGGACATCCGTTCAATATTATATTCTATTGCTGTTGTTATTCCGTAATCATCATCTGTATGTATTTGTCCTTCCGCCGGCAAGGGGAAGTAGTTTTCACAAGCACTATGGATTATGTTTCCATAGCGGCTAACACAAACTCTTTCGAAAGCACTTGTGAACATATTTTTCTCATCATCGTAAAAAACGCTCCAGATTTCCTCCGGCTTCTCATTCTTTTCTCCCAGACAAACAATCGCTTTTTTTTCAATGGCCTGACGGTCATTGGCCTTATGTTCACGGGCTTCTTCATTACCACTTTTGCTGCAACCCATTAAAGAAATGGCTACAAAAATAATCGTTACGGCAATAAAATATCTTAATTTCATCTGCATAAATCTCCTTTAAATTAAGGCATATAGCAACTATAAACAACCCATTTAGTGAAGATATACGGGATGTGAATTACTTACGACTAATAAAGTTGTTTACGGAGGGAATATCCGCCGATTTCCATCCTCCTCCCAACGCTTTGATCAGAAGAACGCTTGCCGCCAGTTGCCGGCTCCGGATGTCCAGCAATGTTCTTTCGTTGGCGATTTCCACTGTCTGGGCGACGATTACATTGATATAACCGACGGTTCCGGCCTTATACTGATTACTCGTCACATTTGCGGCCTGTCGGGCTGCCTCAACGGCCTCTGTTTGGACACATACTTCTTCCCCCAGGACGCGAAGCGCGGCCAGATTGTCCTCAACATCCTGAAAGGCGGTAAGAACGATCTGGCGATAGGAAGCGGTGGTTGCATCATAGGCAGCCAGTAACTGGTCGCTCTGCGCCCGGCGTAAGCCTCCATCGAAAACTGTTTGTGAAATCGACGGACCGACAGACCAGAAGCGGCTGGGCCAGCTCAGCCACTGGTCCACACTTGATGCTTCAAGACCAGCCAAAGCGCCTATATGAACGGTTGGGTAAAATGCAGCCTGGGCCACACCGATCTGTGCATTGGCCATTGCCATGCGCCGCTCGGCCGCAGCGATGTCGGGTCTCTGTTCGAGGAGTTCCGATGGCACAGCAAGCGGGATGGACGGCAATGTGGGAACAAGTGGCGTAACGGCAAGCCAGAATTCAGAAGCCGATTTTCCGATCAGGGTGGCTATGGCGTGTTCTACCTTCGCACGCTGCAAACCGAGATCGATCGCCTGGGCTTGAGTACTCTTAAGCTGGGTTTCCGCCTGCAGCACATCCGATTTAGCAACTACGCCGCTATTGTACCGGTTATTCGCCAGTTCGAGGGATTTCCTGTAATAGGTTACAGTTGAATCAAGGAGTTGTTTCTGAGCATCAATCGTTCGCAGCAGGAAGTAATCCTGAGCCAGTTCAGCCTGAGCGCTCAACAAAACTCCCGCCAGATCCGCCGCGCTCGCCTGGGCGCTTGCCTGACTTGCTTCAACTGTTCGGCGGACCCGGCCCCAAAGGTCGGCTTCCCACGAAAGGTCAATTGGGAGTAAAAAATCCGAGATACTGGCCCCGTTCTGACCTGTATTGAGGTTATTTGATGCAACTAATCGTGTTGCGGATGCCCCGATAGCAAGTGTCGGAAAGTAGCCTGCCCTGACGGACTGAACCAAAGCACGAGCCTGGCGGAACTGCGCTTCAGCGACCCACACATTCTGGTTGGAAATGATCACCTGCTCTTCAAGCGCATTCATCTGCGGGTCGTTGAAAAGTTCCCACCACGCCTCCTTGATGGCGTCGTCTTTCGGATTCGCCTCTTTCCAGCCGTCAATTTCCTTGTAGGCAACCGGAACCCCGGTAATCGGCCGCACATAAGCCGGACCCACCGTGCAGGACGTGAATGATGTAAGCAGTCCGGCAGCAAACAGTATGATTTTCCATCTCAAAAGGGTCATTTTTTCTCTCATTGCAACAAATCAGGCAGTTGGACCGATAACCGAAGTATGAAGATTTATGGATATTATTAAACCATAAATCGCCTTTTGTCCATCAATCTTCAATCTTCAATCGGATTAGGTAGAGCAGGCAGGATGCCGGCTCTACTAAAACACGTCCCAGCTTTAACCATTTTTCTTCAGTCCATATCGCCGCGCCCGTCTGCGCTTGCTGTCTATCCATAATCTGAAACGGTCCAGATAAAGGTAAACCACCGGAGTTGTATAAAGTGTAAGCATTTGACTGAAAATCAGCCCGCCAACAACGGCGATACCCAGCGGCCGGCGCAGCTCGGAGCCGACTCCGTGACCTATAGCCAGCGGCAACGCACCGATAAGCGCGGCCATGGTTGTCATCATGATAGGTCGAAATCGCAGCAGGCACGCCTGAAAAATTGCTTCCTCAGGGACCGTTCCCTCCTTACGTTCAGATTCCAGGGCAAAGTCAACCATCATGATGCCGTTCTTCTTGACAATGCCGATCAGCAGGATGATGCCGATGACGGCAATGAGGCTAAGGTCAGTCTTAAAGATCATTATGGCAAGCACCGCACCCACGCCTGCCGATGGAAGCGTGGAAAGGATGGTCAGCGGGTGGATGTAGCTCTCGTAAAGAACGCCGAGTACGATATAGACCGTCACCAGCGCAGCCAGTATCAGCAGCGGTTCATTAGCGAGCGATGACTTGAATGCTTGCGCCGTTCCGGCAAAATTTCCCCTGATGCCGCCCGGCATTCCGATCTCCCGTGTGGCGTTCTCAAAAGCATCCACCGCCTCCCCAAGCGCAACACCAGGCGCCAGATTAAATGACAGGGTTATCGAAGGGAATTGCCCCTGATGGTTTACCGCCAGGGCCGTGGCGGTCGGCTCGTAATGGGTAAAGGCGCTAAGGGGAATCTGGGCACCGTTGGATGAGGGGACGTAGATGTCCTTTAGTGTTTCTGGATTTTGCAGGAAAATGGGATCGACCTCCATAACCAGGTGGTATTGGTTCAGCATGGTATAGTTGATCGACACCTGACGCTGACCGAAGGCATCGTAGAGGGTGTTATCAATGACTTGTGGAGTAATGCCAAGTCGAGCGGCTGTGGGGCGGTCGATAACCAGTAACGCCTGCCTGCCCTTGTTCTGCTGATCGCTGCTGAGATCAACCAAAGTCGGGATTGTGCGAAGCTTCTGCAGTAGGTGCTGCGCCCATCGGTTGAGTTCTGTCGGGTTGTCACTCTGGAGAGTGTACTGATAAAGGGCGTTGCTCATTCGCCCGCCAACACGCAGGTCCTGAACGGGCTGGAGAAAGGTGGGGGCACCTGGAACTTCAACCAGATTCTTGCGTAATCTTCCGATGATCTCTTTTGCGCTCGCAGTCCGATTCTCGAAGGGTTTCAGCGAAATAAACATCCGGCCAGAATTGGTGTTAGCCCCGCCTCCGCCCCCACCGCCAGTAAAGCCAGTTACATACTCCACGTCGGGATCTTTTTTGATAATGTCAACAATCTGCGCCAGTTTTTCCTGCATAGCCTGAAAAGAAATGTCCTGAGCAGCCTAGATAGCTCCGGAAATGCGGCCCGTGTCCTGTTCTGGAAAGAAGCCTTTGGGCACAATGACAAAGAGGCCGACGTTAATCACCACCATGAGCAGCATCAGCAAGAGCATGATGCGGGAGTGGCGGATCGCCCAACGAAGCGTCACCTCGTAGGTGGAATGCATCCAGTCGAACATCTTCTCACTTGCTCTGTAAAGCATCCCACGCTTATGTTGTTTTACAGGTTTGAGCAGCGTGGCGCACATCATCGGGGTAAGGGTCAGCGAAACCGCCAGGGAAATCAATATCGCTACAGATAGGATAACGGCGAATTCACGAAACAGGCGGCCGACCATCCCGCCCATCAGGAGAATGGGGATGAACACGGCAATTAGTGAGAAGCTCATGGAAAGGACAGTGAACGCAATTTCCTTTGACCCGGATAATGCCGCCTGGAAGGCGTATTCACCCATTTCCCGGTATCGGGTAATATTTTCAAGCACTACAATGGCGTCATCCACAACAAACCCGGTAGCCACGGTAAGCGCCATGAGAGAAAGGTTGTCCAGCGAGTAACCAAACAGATACATCACGCCGAAGGTACCGATGATTGACACTGCCACAGCAACAGCGGGGATGACCGTGGCGCGGATACTCCGCAAAAACCAGAATACCACCAGAATAACGAGAAATGCCGATAATATAAGGGTCCATCCCACGCCCCTGAGTGATCCGCGAATCGGCGGAGTGCGATCAAGCACCACCGACAGATCAATCGCTCCTGGCAGGGCCGCCCCCAGTTGCGGGAGGAGGCTGCGAACATTGTCAACAGTCTCTATGATATTGGCTCCGGGCTGGCGAAAGATAACAAGCATGCTGGGCTCCCTTGAGTGCCGCCTGCAACGGAGTCTCCCCATCTTCAACGTAGCGGGAAATATTTTCAATCATAACGATGGCATCATCGACCACAAAGCCGGTGGAAATGGTAAGAGCCATCAGCGTGAGGTTGTTCAGGCTAAACCCCAGCAAATACATTACCCCGAAGGTCCCAACCAGAGACAGGGGAACCGCCACGCTGGGAATAGTGGTCGCCGCCAGATTGCGCAGAAACAGAAAAATGACCAGAACAACCAGAACAACGGCCAGCATCAGCTCGAACTGCACATCTTTTACCGACTCGCGGATGGTCGTTGTACGGTCGGTAAGCACCGAGACATTGACAGCGGCAGGCAGAGAACTCTGCAATTGCGGCAGCAGTTTTTTGATTCGGTCAACGACATCAATGACGTTGGCCCCCGGCTGACGCTGAATGTTTACAATGACAGCAGGGGTTTCATTCATCCAGGCAGCCTGATTCAGGTTCTCGGCTCCGTCGATTACCTCCGCTACATCGGAGAGATGAACCGCCGCGCCGTTCTTGTAGGCGATGACGAGCGGACTGAAGTCCCTGCTGGTATAGAGCTGGTCGTTGGTGCCGATGATATATGCCTGACGGGGGCCGTCAAAGCCGCCCTTGGCCTGATTGACATTAGCGGCGGCGATGGCGGTGCGCAGGTCCTCAAGGGTTAAACCATACGAAGCCAGTGCTGTAGGATTGACGTGAATCCGAACCGCAGGCCGCTGGCCTCCGCTGATGCTGACTAGCCCAACTCCGGGCAACTGGGATATCTTCTGGGAAAAACGGGTATCGGCCAGATCTTCCACATGCGGCAGCGGCAGCGAGTCCGACATCAACGCCAGTGTCAGGATCGGTGCATCGGCCGGATTGACCTTGCTGTAAATCGGCGGGTTCGGCAGATCCTTTGGCAGAAAGGTAAATCCGGCGTTTATGGCTGCCTGAACTTCCTGCTCGGCCACATCCAGACTTAGGTCCAGACTGAACTGCAGCGTGATGACTGAACTTCCGCCGGAACTGGCGGATGTCATCTGCGTCAGGCCCGGCATCTGGCCGAACTGCCGCTCAAGCGGCGCTGTTACCGACGTCGCCATGACATCCGGACTTGCTCCCGGATAAAAGGTGCGGATATGGATGGTCGGATAATCCACCTGAGGCAGGGCCGCAACCGGCAACTGGTGGTAGGCCACGGCGCCGGCCAGAAGGATTGCGACCATCAGCAGCGTTGTAGCGACCGGCCGGAGGATGAAGGCTCTGGAAAGGTTCATTTGCCGCGCTCCTGAGTATTCTCCCCATTCTTTTGTTTTTGACCCTGTTCCTTCACAACCACCGAACTTCCGTCCCGAAGTCCTTCAGAACCAGCCACCACGACCGAATCACCTGGCTCAAGGCCGGTGGTGATGGCGGTGTCATCTCCTTGGGTCACGCCGAGTGTCACGGGCTGAACGCTGACCGTTCGCTCCGGTTTCAGCAGATAGACAAAAGTTCCCTGTTGTCCCCTCTGAATAGCTGCGGACAGCGCCACAACAGCCGCTCGCATGACTTCAACAAGCAGGCGGGCATTTACGAACTGGTTGGGGAACAGCTCATTGTTTGGGTTGGGAAATACGGCTTTTAGTTTGACTGTCCCGGTAGTCGGGTCGATCTGGTTATCCACGGTCAAAAGTGTTCCCGTTGCAAGTTTTTGCTTTTGATCCCGATCATAAGCATCAACTGACAAACGGGCACCGCTTTTGAGCTTGTCGAGTACCTGCGGCAGGCTGTCTTCTGGGATCGGAAACACCACACTGATCGGCTGGAGCTGGGTGATCACCACCAGTGCATTGGCATCGGTGGCATGAATGATGTTTCCCGGATACACCTGGCGAAGGCCGACCCGCCCGCTGACCGGCGCGGTAATCCGGCTGTAGGTCAACTGCAGATTTGCGCTGTCGATCTGCCCCTGGTCAATTTTAACGGCTCCCTCATACTGACGGACCAAAGCCTCCTGGGTATCCAGTTGCTGCTTGGGAATGGAATCCTGTTCCCAAAGCTGTTTGTAGCGCTGATTATCAAGGCGGGCGTTCTTTAATATTTCCTGGTCACGCGCCATTTGCCCCTCAGCCTGAGTCAACTGAACCTGAAACGGCCTGGGGTCAATCGTAGCCAGCAGGTCGCCGCGCTTTACGCTCTGCCCTTCCAGAAAGTGAACTTCCATCAACTGTCCGTCAACCCGTGATTTTACATTGACGGTGCTAATCGGAATAACAGAGCCAAGTCCTGAGATATAAACACTGACATCCGCCTTTCTTGCCAGAGCGACGGACACCGGTATGCCAGGTAGTTTGGGTTTTGTTCCCAATTCGGAAGCGGGGACTCTTTTGCTTTGGAACAGGTAAACCCCCAAAGCAAGGATGACCACCGGTATCACTACGAACCACCAGGCATGATGCTGTCCCTTGGTGGCTCTATCGGGTTCTGATGTGTCTGGGGTGTTGGGTTCCGAAGTTGGGTCTGTTGTCATGAATTTCCCGCTTTTGCTTTTGATTTGAATAGATATCATAGTCTCCAAACAGCTTATGCCTATTTGCGTATATTATTCCTCGGAAACTAATAAACTTGGGGGTAATATTTGATCCCCACCTCGTACGCAGCAGATGCTTCATCAGCAGGGAGTTTCGTACAGCTTTTTACCTCTCCCATGCATATACTCGGCAATCTTTCAAGATCACTTCCACTGAAATCTTTAAATGATCGTATCCTGAATATGACTGCTGCTCCCAGAAAGAAGGCGTCATTTGATATAAAACTGATGCCATCCATACAGTGAGACACCAATAACGCATCCTTGGAATGTTTGGAATTAAAGGAAGAAACAACAATAGGAACCTTACAGTCAAACCGTTCGTCAGTTCTTTTTTCTTTGGAATCAGTCATTTTTATCCTCCTCGTATCATAAAGACAGGATGGGGGGCAATTGAGACACCCCGGTATTGGCCTGATTATACTGTTGATGTAACGTCTGCAATCGAAGCAGGCTTTCAGCACTCACTCGCAAGGATCCTTTTCGTCTGAATCGCTGTTGTGACTCATTTTGCCTTGAGTACGATGCTCCTTGAGTCTTTCGCGAAGTGCATCGAGCTTTTTCTGCTGCCCAGGGGAAAGCTCGGCCTTCATGACATCAATGCTCTGTTGGATGATCCGCTCTCGATCGGGTCTGATGCGATCCCGGAAGGCCAACAGCTCCCTGTGTGTTCGGCAGACTATCTCCTCAATCCGCATTCTTTGGGCGTCACTAAGCTCCAGTTCCCGGTCGAGTTTTCTTACTATAGACTTGGGAACTCTGGGGTGTTCCCTGCTGAGGTTCTCGATAGCCTTGTCCTCGACAATTCGCCATGATGCCAGCACCCCCAGGAATACACCCGAGCAAAACAGGGCAAACAGCCCGCCCCACAGTTTAAACTTCTTCATGAGAACTTCCTTCACATAATCCCAAAGGTGTGGAAAAGGTCCAGGCTGGAAGAGTCGCCCAGGATGAACATGGAAATATGATATTGGGAATCCATACCCGAATTCATCAGGTGAGCGGCCAGAACAGTCACGACGAGATAGCTTAAAAGCGCAAGACGCCAGACAAGACGCCCGGTGTTGAGGCCATTTGGGATCAGCGCCCGTAAAGATGCACTCTCTTCCAGGATGCGCGCCATCACCTTTTTTTGAAAAAACGGTCCGGGCTCCACCTGTGCAGTACCTCGGTGCGCCAGAATAAGGGTTTCTTCAATTCTTTGAACATCCCTATTGCGGTTTTTCATATATCACCTCTTCAGTCACTGGCGCGACATCCTGAAGTTCCAGGATGATTCGGCGCAGTTTCTTCCTTGATCTGTGGGCCCGCACTTTGACGGCAGTTGTACTCCAGCCAAGCAGGACAGCCGCCTCTTTTACCGGCAGACCTTCCAGATGCACCAGCGTCAAGACCATCCGATCCTCGGCGGAGAGCTTGCAGAGAGCGTGTTCCAGAACTTCGATAGCTTCCGCGGCCTCCGCTTCGCGTTCGAATGTCTCATTGGACTGAACAGCCAGTAAATTGTCAATCCAGTCTTGTGTATCTGGCGAAAGGTCGCTGACAAGAACCTCTTTCTTCCTGTAGCGTTTTCGCCAGAAATCATAACAGCACCTTACGGCGATTTTCGCCATCCAATGACCGAAAGGCCCTTTTTGCGAGAAGGAATTTAAAGATCGGAATCCTTCGACAAACACGTCCTGAGCCACCTCATCCACCCGATCCCGGGGGATGTGTTTGCCGACGATGCCGAAGACCAGCCGGGAATACCGGTGGACCAATATTTCAAAAGCATTGGCATCCCCACCGAGAACCCGGCTGATGATTTCGGAATCATGAGGCCCGTCGCACAGACAGGGCGGACTATTGGACACACTATCTCCTTGTCAACTTACGATTATTGGGCATGTGCGGCGATCCACTTATCCAGGTTCGCCAACCTGGCATCAACAAAGCCGATTATTTTATCGGCGCGCTTGCTGGCGAACTTCTTCAACTGGTCTCTTTGTCCGGAGGTCAACACTGGCCTGACTTCATTCAATATCTGCGCCCTGAGTATCGCGTTCTGCACCTCTATCCCGGAAACCTGTTGAGCCGCCTGTCTGACTGCACTTTCGGAAAACACATCCGCCGTTATCGCATCTCGAAGGCCCTGTCTCGCTTCCACCACGCCATTAACGCCCTTTCCGATTTCATCCCGATGCTTTCCAAGGATGGATGCGATTTCATGTTGCTGGTCCGCACTGAGATCAAGCTTTTCAAGCACCCACAAGAATCCTCGCCCCCCATGCGACCCGCTCTTACCCGCTCCCTCAGAACCGGCAAAAGAGCTGCCTATTCCAACAAAAGCGGTGATAACCACAGACATGACAACACTTAATACTTTCATTTTTATCTCCTTCCAATGGTTTCGATATTTCGTCCGTTTTTTCCATGAGCATTTATGCCGGCATATTGCTCTTAATGGTTTAGTCGTATCCCGAAGCCAAAAGGTTACATCAAGACAGAAAAAAGTTGAAATCGGTGGCGCAGTTCGGAACGCAGGTCAAGATATATGGCATGGTCCTTGAGTTTACCGAAACTCAATTGGAGTCTGATTGATTGACAGCCTGATAAAACTGTGGGATGATCCAGCATTAAACAGGCATCAGAAACATGTCAATGTATTTAACGCATCAATGGAGGATATTTCGTATGACAAAAAATCTGGTATTCTTTATATGCTTTTTTCTGGTTATTTCCATGATCGGTGCAGCTGGTGCAGATGATCTGCAACCCATACAGCTTCTTTCGCCTCAGCTTGACGGCGGTAAACCACTGATGCAGGTTCTTCAGAAGAGATCAACATCACGGGAGTTCAGTCCTGATCTGTTACCACCTCAAATATTGTCGAATTTACTTTGGGCTGCTTATGGAATTAACCGCTCTGAGATTGGGAAGCGTACAGCTCCTTCAGCCTCGAACTGTCAGGCAATTGATTTATATGTCAGCATGGCCAGCGGCCTTTATCTTTATGATGCCAAGACTAATCGACTGGAACCGATTTTAAATGAAGATATCAGATCGCTAACCGGCAAGCAGCCTTTTGTCAAAACAGCGCCTGTGAATTTAATCATGGTGGCGGATTTCAACCGGATGGAAAAATACTCCGCCGATAAAAAAGAGGTTTATTCCCACGCAGATGCCGCCTTCATTGGCCAAAATGTATATCTCTTCTGTGCTTCGGAGGGTCTCGCTACTGTTTTTCGGGCATCCATTGACAAACCTGCTCTGGCTAAGGCCATGAAGCTGCGGGAAGACCAGAAAATAATATTTTCACAAACTGTTGGGTATGGTAAAAAAGGTACAATTTAAAGGGAATGAATGTTACAGATTCATAACCAAATCAGTTTGTAATCGCAACGTAAGTAAATGATAAAAATAAGGAGAACCCTATGAAAGTTGTAGCATTTAATGGGAGTCCGCGGATTAATGGTAATACTTTACAGAGCCTCAAAATTGTCTTGGCGGAAATATCAAAGGAAGGAATAGAGACGGAAATCGTCCAATTGGGTGGTCGTAAAGTCTTTGGTTGCTTGGCCTGTGGCAAATGTCGGGAGACAAAAGATAACCGGTGTTCGCGCAATGACGATGAGATGAATAAATTTATTCAGAAAATGGAAGAAGCAGATGGAATCATCATCGGTTCACCCACCTACTTCAGTAATGTGAGTACGGAAGTGAAGGCTCTTATCGACCGTTGCGGTTATGTCTCGAAGTCCAATGGAGGTTTAATGCTGAAGGGCAAAGTAGGAGCTTCGGTCGTTTCTGCCCGTAGAGCAGGCTCAACCTTTACCTACTCGGCCATCAACTTTTTCTTCGGTATTGCAGAAATGATCATTTGCAGTTCAAATTACTGGAATATGACGTTGTCCCGTGATCCAGGCGATGTCCAAAACGATGCTGAAGGCATACAGACCTTCCAAACCCTTGGTAAAAACATGGCAAAGCTACTAAAACAGGTTCGGTAAGGCAACTCAAAACATATAATCTACCGAGGTAATTGCAAAACCCCATTTGTTTCTTGTGTTTTCTCTGATTTTCTTCGATTTTCATATCATGTTGGCTAGTTTTGCAATTGGCTCTACCATAATACATTTAAAAAATTTAACATGGATATACTGCGAACTGGCATAATTTTACGTTTTTGATCCCCCACCCCAACCCTCCCCCGCTGGGAGAGGGAGTTTATGAAAATCGCAGATTATGCCAGTTCGCAGTATAGACAGGATAAAAAAGCTAAACTTTTGTTTTTATGTCTTTTATCTTGTTCAACCTGTCTATCCATGTGAATATTTTTTTAGGAAACATTCTTCTTTCGTGGGACGCGACACGGGTTCACTCCACGCCCAAAACATCCGCAGGTAAAGGGATTTCAAGCATTTTAAGGGTGTTTTTAAAAGGTGCGGCCTCATTTAGTTCAAAAAAACGATGGGTCGTTTAAAATCCCAAAAAAAGCGTTCCAACACGTTATTGTTACGCTGAGGTTACAGCATGACAGTACCACCGTCAGGAGTTAAAACGGTAATCGGATCGCAGAACTGTTTCTGCCAATACTTGTCGATCTGCGCCAATAGCTTGACATAATCTTCGAGCGTGGTGGACACCAGAAGATTTTCTATGGCATCGACAGTAACCCTCACTTCACCGCTCATCAGTATTGGCGATAGAGTGTAGCGGGGTTTTTCAAGGGTGCTGATTTGCAATTGGTTTTGCTTTATTTTAAAATTTTATCACTACCTGTCTGACTATCCCAAAAAGGAAATAATGAGATATGGCGATCATCGGTATCAACGGAAGTCCGAGAAAGGATCGAATCTTTGCAAGAGGAACCCTGTTGATGAAAAAAATATTGATGATATGCGAAATGTCAGGTATGTGTGCCGTTATCGTGTCAAACAGATAAACATACAAGGAGAAAACCAATGGCGAATCCTGAAGACTTATGGCAGTGTCAAACCGTAAACTGCGGCTATATCTACAATCCGGACAAGGGCGACAAAAAAGGAAAGATCCCCAAGGGCACCCATTTTGAAGACCTGCATGATGACTGGAAATGTCCGATCTGCGGAGCTGGCAAAAAATGCTTTAAACCCTTGGTAGGGCCTGGATCCACCAAAGAAGATAATCATGTTTAACACTGAACCAACCGCATCCAACATCCATTCACATGGAGACACCGGCAGTGATAAAACGATTCTTTTTGGAGGGAATGGCAATCCTGTTGTTTGCGGGTCTTAATTTAGGTATTACCCAAACATCAGCCGCGGAATCCCCTATCGGCTGCATCAAGACCTTCCAGAATAAAGCCGGTATTCTACGCGAAGGAAATCCTGTTTCCGCTCAAACCGGCACCATGGTTTACACCGGGGATATATTGCAGACCGATCAAACTGGGGCTCTTGGGGTGATTTTCCGGGATGACACCCTCGTATCGCTCGGCCCCAATAGTCGGGTGAAAATTGATGCCTTCTTGTTTCAGCCGGACCAGGGCGGATTCTCGTTTCTCTGCCAGTTGATTCAAGGAACTGCTGCCTTTGTTTCCGGACAGATTGCCAAACTGGCACCGGAGGCCATGCAGGTTCAAACCCCTATCGCAACGATAGGAGTCAGGGGAACCCATTTTGCCGTGCAGGCGGAAGGGGGCGAATAATAACATGCCCACAATTCATCCATGGCCAAAAGCAATGGTTGTCTTTTTATTGCTGATACAAGCCTCGGGCTGCAGCCTTTCCCCGCGTAAGGAAATGTCCCTGTCAAAAGCCAGGGACACGCCGGAAGTAATCATTCGCCTGATACGAGACCCGGTTCGAAGCCGGCCCCAACACAAGATGGTGCTTTTACCGAACGCTGAAGGCCAGACAGGCCTCATGACCGTCCGAACTTCAGGCGGATCTCAAACGATAGATCGCGCTTATCTGGCGACAGAGATCACCTCGCCGGATGCAGCTCCCAGCCCTCCGACTGAAATGTCGCTTGAAACGGTACAACGAGTGTTTGGAGCCGCCCTTTCCGCCCTGCCCGACTCTGCAGAGCACATTATCATCTATTTCAATGAAGCATCTTCTGTGTTAATTCCGGAATCAATTGCAATGATCCCCAAAATAGTCTCGGTTATCAAGCAGCGTCAATCTTCGGACATCAGTGTTGTGGGCCATGCTGACCGCGTTGGCTCAGAATCCTTTAACCTTAATCTGTCACGGGAGCGCGCTGAGTATGTCCGCCAGTTGTTGACAGATGCAGGCGTTCCGGACGAACATATGAATGTTCATTTCTACGGTGAAAAAGTTCCACTGATTCCCACTTTGGACGGCGTTGCGGAGCCACGCAACCGACGCGTGGAAGCCGTTATACGGTAGTTATACTGCAAACGGGCATAATCTGCACTTTCCGTATGCTCCCTCTCCCAGCGGGGGAGGGTTGGGGTGGGGGTCCAAAAGTGCAGATTGTGACAGTTGGCAGTATACTCAAGAGGTTCATATCGCTTTTCTTCTATCAAAACGATTTAAGTCCTGGTGGATACTCCCGAGTCGCGGTCTTTCCCTGATACCGGCGACTGGACTGATTTTGACGCTGCTATTCGCCCTGCTTCAGATTTTCAAGCCCTCTTTTTCAAACCTTATCGACCTCAAATTGTATGACAGTTTTTCACGGACCGCGGGCGGACAGACTCCCTCCAAAACTTCCGTCATTGTGGCGATAGACGACCGCAGCCTCAAGGAATTCGGCCAATGGCCCTGGCCGCGTTATCGGGTGGCCCAACTTCTGAAAAAAATTCAGCAACGTCATCCTTTAAGCATCGGGGTGGATATTCTTTTTTCCGAGCCGGACCGAACTTCGCCGCTTCGTCTGCAACAAGACCTTGAAAAGGATTATCAGGTTCAACTCCATTTTCAGGGTCTTCCTGCTCAACTTCTGGATAATGATCGGTTATTGGCCGACAGTCTGGCCGCAGGTACCTATGTGTTCGGCTATCCATTCTCCTTTGAAAATACGACAAATCCGCCCGTTGCCAAATGCCGTCTGCATCCGCTACATCCGGTTATTAGAACGCACCCTGACCATCCCGCATTGATCGACTGTCTTCCGAAGGCAAGCGCTGCGGAATGCATTCTGCCGCTTCTGGCCGAAGCGATCTCAAGCTCCGGATTCATCAATGCCGTTGGCGACCCGGATGGCGTGGTGCGCCGGGTTCCCCTGCTGATCCGATATCAGGACAACATCTACCCTAGCCTGGCTTTGACTACCCTGATAACGGCCCTCAACCTGGATAAATCCGGGCAGGCAGCGGTTATTCGAATGGACAGCTCCGGAATCGGGAGACTGCAGCTTGGCAAGTATGTTGTTCCGGTGGATGTCGGCGGTCAACTGATGGTGAAGTTTTACCGGCGATGGAATACTGCCAGTTGTATTTCAGCAGCAGATCTGTTGAATAACCGTATCCCAGAAGAGCAGTTAAACGGCCGAGTTGTTTTTGTGGGCATACTGGCTGCCGGGCTGAAGGATTCCGTAACCACTCCGATGGAGCCTCTCGTTCCGGGAGTTGCGGTTCATGCCAACATAGTGGACAATATTCTTCAATCCTCGTACCTCATGCGACCTGGCTGGATGCCGGGTCTGGAGCTGCTGCTTATTGTCGGTTCAGGACTCTTTGTGACCATTATGATTGCACATGCCGTAGCTTCGGTGATTCTGATCACCTGTGCAGTATTATCTCTAACATGGTGGGCAGGCGCTTTCTGGGCGTTTTTCAGATTTGGTATGTATGCTTCACCGCTCCTTCCATCTGGCCTTATTTTAAGCCAGTTGGCGGTTCTCGGTCTTCTCAAGCTCCGCCAGACTCAGGATTGGTTGGTGTTTTTTCGTTTGTCACTGGTGCGCACTCTGGCAAAAACCAGGTTTCTGAAAGCCGCAAAGGAGCGCTCGGATCTGGCCAACCAATTAAAAAGCGATTTTCTGGCCCGCATGAGTCATGAAATCCGAACCCCCATGAATGCTATCCTTGGCATGGGAGAGTTGTTGTCGGGAACTTCCCTTACGGACGAACAGAAAGACTACCTTCAGACCCTGCGGAACTCGGGAGAATTGTTGCTGGCTCTGATCAACGATATTCTGGATCTTTCCAAAATCGAAGCTGGCCAGTTGACGCTGGAAAGTGTTCCATTGGATATTCGGGATATTGTCGAAGATGTACTAAATATCCTTTCGAATCGGGCTCATAAGCAGGGGCTGGAACTGGTTTGCAGGATAGCGCCGGAAGTTGCGCCTTTTTTATCCGGAGACTCCATCCGAATCCAACAGATTTTAATGAACCTTGTCGGCAATGCCATTAAATTTACCCATCACGGTTTTATCAAAATTGAGGTTACTCCTCTATCCGAAAACCAATCTTTCACCAGGTTGCAATTTGAGATTCAGGACACGGGTATTGGCATTCCAGTTGAAAAACAAGCCATTATTTTCGAGAATTTTGTTCAGGCTGAAACTTCCACCACCCGGCAATACGGGGGCACCGGGCTTGGACTGGCGATCAGCAAACGGCTCATTGAACGCATGGAAGGAGAAATTCATGTGGTAAGTACTCCAGGACAGGGAGCGCGGTTTATCTTTTCACTGACCCTTTCAAAATATATGCAATCCGGGACAGCAGAAACACCGGCGACTTCGCTGCCGGCAAGCACTCTTTTGCCTGGCCACCTTCAGGGCTTGCGGGTACTGATCGTGGATGATCATCCGACTGTGGTTCAGGCGCTGTGCGAAATGCTGAATGGGTGGGGAGCTGAACCCACGGGTGTTAAGAACATTTCCGAATTCTCTGAGATATTACTGCGCATGAATAGCCAGGGAACGCCCTGCCAGTTGATATTGCTGGGTGCGGACATGTCTATTGGGCAACAGTTGGCATCTTTTACGGCTGTGCATCCCAAAATTCTTTGGGTTACCGGCCCGGATACTAAAGCCCTTAAAAATGAATCCCAACTGGCGGATGGACGACTGACAAAACCGATTCGCCGAGCTGAGCTTTTTCGAAAAATGGAAGCTGTTTTCAAGACTCAGACCCATGACTCGCCGACAGCGCATTTCGCAACTGAAACTCCAACATTTCCGTCCGTTCGAATGCTTCTGGCCGATGATGTTGCGGTCAACCGCAAGATCATCGAAGCTTATCTGAAAAATACTGGAATCCACATTGAAATCGCTGAAAATGGTCGGCAGGCTCTTGAAAAATTTGAGAAAGAGGAGATGAATATAATTCTGATGGACATGGAAATGCCGGTCATGGACGGTTTTGAAGCTACCCGCTGCATACGGAAACTGGAAACCGAAAGAGGCTCAATCCCGATTCCGATCGTTGCCCTTACTGCTCATGCCTTCAGCAGGGAGCGGCAGCGGAGTCTGGATGCCGGCTGCTCTCATTTCTTCACAAAACCGGTTCGAAAAGCAGACTTGCTTAAACTGCTGCAGGATATTTTCGGGAGGATATCTTTATGAGTGCGCCAAGTGTCAAAGGCCAAGTGATCAAACAGCGTGAATTCAAAAAAATCCAGACAGAGGCCGAGTATTTGGCCGAATTTCCCTGCCAGCCCCCCAAAAATGCAACAATGCCTAATTGGGGCTTATATTTCGCTTATTTTTTTAACATTTTATAATTACGTCTGATTTTGCTGGACAAAGGATTAATATACTGCAAACGGGCATAATCTGCACTTTCCTTATGCTCCCTCTCCCAGCGGGGGAGGGTTGGGGTGGGGGTCCAAAAGTGCAGATTGTGACAGTTGGCAGTATATCTTGTTATAGTCACCATAAACTCTACCAATTGGAGGTAAAGATGACTCACCAGATTAAAAGAATTGATGAGCTGCCGATTATTCTTGCTATGCTTAAGAAACTACGCATTCAGGAAATTATCGACAAACATTTTTCCCTTCATGGCAATTGGACGGGCCTGAGTTATGGTCAACTGGCTGTGCTTTTTATAACCTAGGCTTGACCGAATTAGAGAGATACTAAAAACTCTCCCCAAGCTATATTTTATGGGAATAATCTGAGGACATTTCAGTCATTCCGGAGTCCGAAAATTTATAGATTATCTCATACAGGCATTGCACCCACTGGCAGAACCACAAAATCCGTTAGAACCATTGTCGTTTTAAAGCATCTTAAAAGCTTTTAAAGGTACTTTAAAACAACATTTATCGCGCAGTTATGTCAGACGGCCGATATACTAAAATATATAAATTGGTGATGCCATAAGTGATATGAAGATGGGATCGACTGAACACCCTCATGTATCCTGTATGGCGAATATCATGTAGACGAATGATTAATTGCTGTGATAATGTTGACAATTCATGCATGAATGCCCTATACATCCAGGAACCGGAAATCATCACTGTCAGATGAAACAAGAGGTGTTGTCGCGCCATTGGATAGCGGCTGAATCATTGTACTGATGGACTATGTCAGCGGATATCTACGATAACACGACCCTGACGCTTCAGATTAAGGAGACTTTTATGCTTAGCTTTGCAGAAGAAATATATCTTTTGGCGCTTGACGAGACAACAGGCAAACCCATGATCAGCCCCAGAGACATTGAAATGCAAAGTGCGTTGGTCGGTGCGGTTCTTGGAGAACTATCATTTTTTCTGCGGATTGATACAGATATTGATAAAATTTATCTTCTGGATGACACGCCGATCGGAAATCCGGTGCTGGATCATGCCCTGTCCCTGATCGCCGGGTCAACGGAATCTCAATCAATTTCTTTTTGGATGAACGAATTGCGGGCGGATACCCGATTTATTGAAAAACATGTTCTGCAGGAACTTATTGATAAAAAGATATTGAAACAGGAAGATAAAAAAATTCTTTGGGTATTTCCCACCCGGCAATATCCAGTTATTGACGGTATTGAACTTCAGAATATTGAAAGGCGGCTGCGCAACCTGATACTGAGCGATGAGATTCCGGAACCAAGAGAAACCGTCCTCGTCAGTCTTGTTGATGCCTGCGGTTTTTTTCAGGATATTTTGTCTCCGCGTGAATTTCAGCGTTCCAAGGAACGGATTGCACTTTTGGCCCGGATGGATGCCATTGGCCGGACAGTTAACAATCTGATTCGAGTCATCAATAAAGCCTATATCATGGCTATGCATATTGGTTGAAGGGCTACCCACATAATCCGGGACAGGTTGGCTGCTCCCATAAGCAGTGTCTGAGGGGAAACCACTTAACTGCATAATTTGGATAGCATCTGACATATAATCAATTGTTGTTCACAACAAAGCATAAGACAAGGGAGACCTTATGAAGGTCAATTTTATCACCATAACAGTTATTGGTGCTATACTCTTCGCGATTGTAGCTCTCATTACGGCAATGGTCGTGGTATTCGGACTCAGTATTGCCTATGTATTGACGTTAACAATGAATAACCTCGAAATGCGACAGGCTATTATTCCGGGTACTGTGTCCGCTGGCTTCTCACTTTATTTCTGCTTAAAGTTTTTCTCGTTCGCGCTTACGATTGGGGAAAAAAAACATCCTTGTGATGGATGCAGAGACGACGGCGACGATGACGACCAATATCGCATTTTAGTGCCTCGATCTTTTGGATTGAAGGGCGTTGGAAAGAAGCAAGCAAAGCGAAAGACGGCGCATACATGATTTAATTTTACAAATTCATACGGTTTGCGGTATATTTGGATATCATTCACCCGACCAATCCATAAGCACCAAATCGTCATGATATCCTTGACTCCTTTCAGAAATATCGTGTTTCAACTTGATCATTGTACAAATTTTAGATATCATCACAGATTAAATAAAATTTTCATCACAACTTTGAAAGAGAGCATATCTGAGATTACTAAGGCTGATACATGTCACTTAACCCCAATGGTTACAAATCGCTTTTATTACTTGTTGCAGGCGCAAAAGGTGCCATCGGCTCGACCCTTGCGGCGGCCGTTTCCATGCTGAAGCATCATCCGGAAAGTGTTCTGCCTTATCTTACGACTGCCGGTAAATTTCCCTCGCTTTTTCCCCAGCAGGCGGTTGATTTTGCAGGCTGGGATGTTGATAATCATCCCATGGCGACCGCCATCTCCAGGCACGGCATCCTGCCGAATGCCCTGTGGGAGCCTTTCCAGGATGAAATTGCCCGGGTGAAAGTATTTTCTTCCCCCGGCGCCGACCTGAGCAGAGCGGCACAGGTTCAACAGATTATTCTGAATATTCAATCCCTAAAATCCGGTTTTCCGGATGCATTGCCGGTTTTTATCAATCTGCTGCCGGCCTGTGCATCAGAGCCATTACATGCAACTTATACCCTCTCACAGATATATGCCCATAAAGACTCATCGGGCCAGGAGATATTTTGGCCGGATATCTCACCTGATCTCTCATACGCGCTGGCCGCCATTGCTTGCCAAATCCCGGTTGTAAACTTCACCCCCAATCTTCTGGAATATCCGGCTGTGGTTCAGGAAGCTGTCAAAAACGGCGTATGCATGGCCGGCTGCGATGGAAAAACCGGACAGACCTATTTCAAGGTGGTTCTGGCATCGGCCTTTAAAGCCAGAAACCTTCAGGTGGACGGGTGGTATAGCCTGAATATCCTGGGTAATGCCGACGGAAAGAATTTAATGGACCCGGAAAAGGCAGCCGGTAAACTGGCCAACAAAACCCATCTTCTGGATGACATTCTGGGATATCCCGTCGGACAAAAATATGGAACGCCGTCGCATAAGGTTCATATCGATTATTATCCCCCCCGTGGCGATGCCAAGGAAGCCTGGGATGTTATTGATCTTGTCGGTCTTTTTGACCTTCCAATGAGCATACGCATCAACCTTCAGGGAAGGGATTCCATCCTGGCGGCCCCGCTGGTACTGGATCTGGCCAGATGGATGGCGGCCCTCTCGAGGTCCGGGCGAAAAGGTCTGATTCCGGAGCTGGGATTCTACTTTAAAAAACCCATGGGAGACTGCCCGCCGATAACCTTTCAGGAACAGCTCAATTGCCTGCAATCGCTTGAATACGAATGCCTTCACTTATAGCCAGGAGACGATACCATTCCATGATACTGGGTTACAGCACCAACGCTTTTGTCAAATACACGCTGCCGGATTCCCTCAAACGCATTGCCGATCTGGGATTTAGAGGGGTTGAAATTATGTGCGACCGGCCACATCTTTATCCACCGGACTACCGGAATTCGGATATTCTGGATATCAGGAACGCCACTGACCGTTTGGGCCTGAAAATTACGAACCTGAACAGTTTTACTCTGTTTGCCGTCGGTGATACATATCTGCCATCCTGGATTGAACCCGATCCAAATCAGCGCAATATCCGCATTCAGCACACCCAAGCATGTCTCAGGATAGCAAAGGAACTTGGCTGCGGCAATATTTCAATTCCTCCCGGTGGCCCGTTGAACGGCATGTCCCAGTCTGAAGCCATCGTGCTTTTTCATCAAGGGCTGGATCAGGTGATTCCGCTGGCGGAATCCCTGAATGTCAAGCTGCTGATCGAGCCAGAGCCTGACCTTTTGATGGAAAATTCCGCCCAGTTCAAGGCATTTATACGGGATATACGCTCCGCTGCAGTGGGCCTTAATTTTGATATAGGCCATTTTTTCTGTGCCGGTGAAGAACCTCAAGCGGCATTTGAGGATATGTTTGAATGGATCGGACATGTGCATATTGAGGATATCGCTCTCAGCCGGGTTCACAATCATTTGATCGTGGGTCAGGGTGCCATAAATTTTAAAAGCATTTTTGAAGCCATGGTGCGGTTAAGGTACCACTGCGATATCAGCCTGGAGCTTTACCCATACATTGATATGCCGGAAGAAGCCGGCCGTCAAAGCCTGACCTGCCTGCTGGCGCTGATGCAGGATGCCGGGCTTGTTTTACGATAACGTCCGCATAGCGTTGAGTATTAAGGCAATCTGCACCCTATTACTCGATGTTCAATTTTTTTGTAACATGCTGATATTGTTGTATTTAAAAAAACAAAGATTTTTTTCAGTATCCTATTAAATCAAGCATTTACATTTTTATAGACAAAAAAACTTGATAATCGAGTATTACCGATAGAGGAGTATCATTACATGTCTTTTCCAAAAACAGTCTGGCTGAACGACCGCATGGAGCGGGCCCGGCTGATTTCCAGGCTCACCCGTGACAAACTGGCCACTTATGGTTTTTATCAGGTGCCGGAAAATGAAAAAGTTCAATATGTGCGCAGACATTTTAATTCGGTTGCCGAATGCTACGACCTGATGAATACCATCCTGAGCTTTGGTATCCATTATTTGTGGAAACGCGCCGCTGTTCGCGCCATGAAGTTAAGACCAGGGGACAGGGTTCTGGATGTCTGCGGCGGCACTGGGGATTTGGCTATTCTGGCGGCCGGTCAAGTGGGACAAACCGGAGAGGTTATTCTGTATGACATCAACCTGGACATGATTCTGGCCGGAAAAACCCAGGAAAACCATCTTGCCATTCGAAAGCGAATCCGCTATATTCAAGGCGATGTTGAAGCCATGTCGTTTCCGGACAATAGCGCTGATGCTGTGATGGTGGGCTTTGGAATTCGAAATGTCACCCATATAGACAAAGGGTTTAAAGAACTGTACCGGGTTCTGAAACCTGGCGGCACCCTGCTGTGTCTAGAATTTTCCAAGCCGGTTTCGCCGACCTTCAGATGGCTGTATGATATGTACTCTTTTTATATCATGCCCTGGCTCGGCCAGTTGATTGCTGGAACCCGCTCGGCCTATATTCATTTGCCGGAAACCATCCGCCTTTTTCCGCTGCCGGACGAACTTGCCGAACTGTTGGAAGGAATCGGCTTTATAGATGTCTCGTTCAATAGACTTACCAACGGGATTGCTGTGATTCATATAGGTGTCAAACCCACCAAGAAATATTTTGGCGGTTCCCCGTTGACTGTAAAAAACGGAGAACGGTAAACAGTAAACGGACCAAGTAGGTAATGGGTAAAAAAACCTGAACGTTGGTTACCTTTTGGCGCTTATCCGTTTTTAAGGAGTTGTCTTGAAAATCAAGTCTGATAAATTGGGTCGCAACAGCCCTTGTCCCTGTGGCAGTGGCCAAAAATTCAAAAAATGCTGCGCTTCCAAGGCCATGGAAATTGGCGCTCACTCAATTCCGTTTCTTAAAATTGAATACAACCGAAAATACAAAATCAGGTTCAAAACCCCTGAAAATATCGAAGGCATTCGAAAAGCGGGGCGTCTGGCCCTGGACTCACTAGATATGGCTGAATCCATTATCCGGCCAGGTGTTACCACGGAAGAAATCAATACTCTGATTCATGAATTTACTGTCAAGAATCATGCCATTTCGGCACCGCTTCATTACCGTGGATTTCCCAAAAGCGTCTGTGTTTCGGTTAATGAAGTGATCTGCCACGGCATCCCCGGCAGCCGTGTCCTTCATGATGGAGATATCGTGAATGTTGATGTGACGCCTTTTTTAAACGGCTACTATGCCGATGCCAACAAGACATTTTTTGTGGGAACTCCCGGACCTGACGCTAAAAAAATTGTTAATGTCACCCGGGAATGCCTTCGCCAGGGAATGTCCATGATAAGGCCAGGAAACACCACCGGCCACATTGGATGGTCCATCCAGCGCTACGCAGAAAGCCATGGATGCTCAGTGGTCCAGGAATTTGTCGGACATGGTGTCGGGTTTGAATTTCATGAACCGCCGCAGATTCTTCATTTCGGTCAAAAAGGCGACGGCTTTCTGCTGTTGCCTGGCATGGTCTTTACCATAGAACCCATGATCAATATCGGTGCCCGGTTTTTACGCATTCTTGAGGACAAATGGACTGCTGTGACAAATGACGGCAGGCTTTCCGCCCAGTTTGAACAGACCATCCTGGTCACGGAAGACGGGTACGAAAGCCTGACACCGTTCGATTGACAGAGGACAGATGTTTTTTACGTCATCTGGCATTATACTTTGAGAGTGCAATGACTTAATTTTTATACTTTGAGCGGTCAATTACTGAGTTTTTATTCACCGCAAAGGCGCAAAGATCACAAAGAAAATATGCAATGAAATCAGCCGCCACAAGAGCATTGTCTTCTTTGTGTCCTTTGTGCCTTTGCAGTGAATTGAAAAGTGCAGTTTATGCCCGCGTACAGTATGTCCGCGATACCATCACTCCATGGAACAATTGGAAGATTCACAATCGCCATGGGACTGGGCGACTGTAAACGCAATCACGTTTACAACGTTTTCCATGTCCGTATCCCGCTGAACCACGTTGAAAGGCTTGCTGATTCCCATCAAAATGGGACCTACCGCCTTTGCTCCCCCAATATGTTGGAGCAGTTTATAGGCAGCGTTTCCGGCATCAAGATTCGGAAAGATCAGCACATTGGCCGGCGTTCCCAACCGGTTGAAGGGAAACAGCCGGTTCAATATTTCGTCAGAAACGGCGGTATCGGCCTGCATCTCCCCATCAATGATCAGCTCCGGCCTTCGGGTCCTTACAATCTCGACAGCCCGCTCCACTCGCCTTGCATCAGGATGACGGGTGGACCCGAAGTTGGAAAAGGAAAGCATGGCCACTATCGGCTTGACATCAAAAAATCCCACCATTTCAGCGGACAGGATTGCAATCTCGGCTAGAACCTCGGAGCTGGGGTGAATATTAACCGTGGTGTCCGCTAGAAACAGGGTCTGCCCCCTGAATATCATCATATAAAGCCCTGCAACCACTGAAACTCCTGGCCTTCGGGGAATGACCTGAAGCACCGGCCGAATGGCATCCGGATAGGATCGGTTGATACCATGAACTTGGCCATGAACCATGCCTTCCCTGACCATCATGGCGCCAAAAGTGTAACGGTTTCGCAACTGCCAGCGGGTTTCCGCAGGCGACCAACCTTTTCTGGCTCTGAATGCAAAGAGCTTTTCAGTAAATTCATCAAAAAGCGGACTTTTCAGGTGATTCAGAATTTCAATGCCATCCAGGGAAATATTCATATCCCTGGCCATAAATCGAATCTCTTCCTCATTGCCCAACAGAAGGGGCTTAGCAATGCCTTCCTTGACCACTTGCGAGGCTGCCCGCAGAATCACAGGATGATTTCCTTCCGGCAGCACAATCCGTTTGGGATTCTGCTGAGCCGTAAAGATGATTTTTCGCATCACTTCCCGCTCCGGTCCCAGCTTGGTTTCAAGCTCTTGAAGATAGGTATCCTTGCTGGGAAGCCCAATCCTGGCAACCCCGCTTTCCACTGCCGCATTTGCCACCGCCGGTGTCACCTTTAACAACACCCGTGTATCCAGCGGTTTGGGAATAATGTAATCCGGACCGAAGCGCATGGGCTTTCCGCCATAAGCCCGGATCACTGAATCAGGCACATCTTCCCTGGCCAGTTCCGCAAGTGTCCGAACCGCAGCTACTTTCATTTCTGTGTTGATAGCCTTGGCCCGCACGTCCAGGGCACCCCTGAAAATAAAGGGAAAGCACAGCACATTGTTGACCTGATTCGGACAATCGGAACGTCCGGTTGCCACAATGGCATCGGGCCGGGCAGCCTTGGCCTCGTCATAACTGATTTCTGAATCCGGATTGGCCAAGGCGAATATAATGGGTTTGTCCCGCATTCGGGAGAGCATTTCCGGGGTAAAGGCACCTTTTACCGAAAGACCGACCAAGACATCCGCGTCCTTGACCGCATCCATAAGGGTCCGCATGGGGGTGTCCAAGGCAAACAGATCCTTGTAAGGATTCATGCCTTTGGTTCGGCCCTTGTAAACGACACCGGTTGAATCCAGAAGAATGATATTCTCCTGTTGGGCACCCATCGTCATATACATTTTGGCGCAGGCGATGCCGGCTGCGCCAGCGCCGTTAATAACAATCCGGGTGTCCGCCATGTTGCGACCGGTCAGAAGACAGGCATTTAACAGGGCCGCACAGGAAATGATGGCCGTTCCATGCTGGTCATCATGAAACACCGGTATGGACATCTGTTTGATAAGCTCTTCCTCAATATAAAAACAGTCCGGCGCTTTGATGTCTTCCAGATTGATACCGCCGAATGTCGGTTCCAGACTTTTGACCGTACGGACGAATTCATCAAGATCGCGGATGTCGAGTTCGAGGTCAAAGACATCAATATCGGCAAACCGTTTAAAGAGTACTCCTTTGCCTTCCATCACAGGTTTTCCTGCCAGTGGTCCGATATTGCCGAGGCCCAGAACCGCAGTTCCGTTGGTGATAACACCCACAAGATTGCCCCGTGTGGTGTAATCAAAGGATAGATTCGGATCTTTTT
The DNA here is from genome assembly GCA_903839535.1 of uncultured Desulfobacteraceae bacterium. Classification (GTDB taxonomy): domain Bacteria; phylum Desulfobacterota; class Desulfobacteria; order Desulfobacterales; family Desulfatirhabdiaceae; genus RAAP-1. The sequence goes on along the minus strand of CAIMCT010000036.1, from coordinate 432 downwards.
TGATTTCCAGGCAGGGAATAGCCACACCCGGCGTATAAGCCAAGGAAAGATCGGACTGAGAAAGACAAGGCTTGCTGGGAACCACTTCAATTTTGCCAGGTCTGGGTTCCATGTGGTACTGAAGCACTTCAATTTCAAAAGGGGTCATGGGAATAATCAGTCTCCTATATTTACATAAACGCAGGAATGCGCCGTACATGTTACTAAGTAATAGATAGCAAATATCATACAAAATTCGTTAAACCGTAAAGGATATATGAAAATTAGCCGACGCTCTTGTAGCCGACACAAGAGCGTCGGCTACAAGAGCGTTTCTCACGCGAAGGCGCGAAGAACATTTTTTTCGTGTCTTTCGTGGTTCAAAAGTATTTTCACGATAAAAAATCAGCAATCTCAAAAGGGAATTTTTTCGTATCTTTCTTAAATTCGATC
>CAIMCT010000035.1 GCA_903839535.1 uncultured Desulfobacteraceae bacterium | reverse complement strand
TTTGGAACCCACGCCATCGGCGCGTACCCCGCCAACCTCGGGCAGCAGGTCCACGAGTTTCTTCAGACCTTTGTGTCCGACATTTTCCGGCTTTGCGGCAAGGGCCAGTCCTCCCCTGGCGCCGATGGAGCCCAGCAAAGCGTTGATGATAAATGCAGTGCGGCATACATAAAACGAATCCTTGTAGCGGGCTGTCAAAATACCCGGATGCCAGATGACGGCTGGAGCGGCTTTGGCGATCTCCTGAACCAGGGAAACAATGGCATCCGCCTGTATGCCGGTCTCTGCTTCGGCCCACTCTGGCGTATATGGTGCGACAAATGTTCGCAGTGCATCAAGATCGTTGATCCAGTTTTGAGCAAAGCCTGCATCGTAGAGCTGCTGATTCAGCAGAACATGGATCACTGAAAGATTCAGCGCATAGTCCGTGCCGGGACGAATCAGCAGAAAGCGGTCGGCCTTGGCCATTGAAATTGTCGCCCGGATGTCTATCACCGCAAGCTTGCAACCTGCCTCCAGGCCGCTGAGCAGATCGTTGACCTCTTTAACATCTATGGATTCAAAAATATTACGGGTCTGGAGAATGACATAGCCCGCCTTTTTGTAATCGAAAACCAGCTCAGCCCCGTCGAATCCGAAAAGTGACAGGGCGGCGTGATGCATGTTGATATCACAACTGGAACTGCTTGTATGATAATTGGGAGAATCCAGCCCGCTGACAAACGCTGCGGTAAGGTCTGAAAAACGGCCACCGCTGTCTGACCACATCAGGCTTTGTTTTCCATGTTGCGCCTGGATTGCAGAGATTTTTTCGGCCACCCGATCCAGCGCCTCATCCCAGGAAACCCTAAGCCAGCGACCTTCTCCGCGCCCTGCCTTGCGAATCATCGGAAACTGCGGCCTTTCATCATCCTTGATCAGCTCAAGTCCGGCTGCACCGCGCGCGCACAAAGCGCCATTGATACCGGGAGCATGGAGATTTCCCTGAATAAACCTGCATTCACCATTTTGAACATTCACCTGAACAGGACAGTGAACAGAACACATACCGCAGATACTGAAGATGGTTTTTTCTGGCATTGCAAAGTCCCTTTCGGTACATAAGCATTCCGATAAATCACAGATACGGAGCATCGGAAATGAATTCGGCTAATACAAGCCGGGTTGTTGAAGGATAACTGAAAAAAGTTCCTTGTACGCATAACAAATTCCCTAATGACTTTCAAGAACAATAAACTCGGTAGAAAAAGAAAATATCCTCATTAAAATCGCAGACTGCTTCATTTTGAATCACCTTATGCAAAATAAAGCACCAATACAATCAATTGAAATTACATCAAATAATTTATTGATCAAAAAAACTGCGGTAATATGAAGCAAACAACCAGTTTGCAGATAATCCATTCTGCCTTGAATTCCAAGCTTATAATACATTTATTTACTTTAATTTTAGATTGTTACAACATCAATGAAGCTTTTTTTGTTAGTTGGCACACAAGATGCAGTATGTTATTTTCAAAACTTTTGATGACATATTCGAATCTTCAGAAAACATCCACCATTTTCGCAAAGGAGGCATCCTATGATAAAAAGTGAACTGATAAAAAGTGAACAAAAACGTCAAAGAGAACCTGTTGTTATGTCGATGGTCAATGACCAATGCGTTTGGGGCAGGGCCGGAGTGATCAAGCCCGTAAAATGTATCAATGCGTTCGACTGTCTTGGGTGCACCATGGATCAGCGGGTACTCACCAATTTCGAGGAAAAAAGAAGCGCTGCTGGCAAAACGGACCAAAGGCCCCCCAGAATGCAGCTTCTCATGAACCAGGGCAAATGTCGGCACATGTTAAGCGGCCGCATTTCTTATGGGCTCTGCTCCTACGGATATAACTGCGTAAAATGCCCATTTGATCAGATGATTGAGGACACCAGTTATCTGCCTAATCTCAAACCGCCTGTCGTCGACGCAACTTCCGGTTTCAATGTGGCCCGTGATCATTACTATCATCACGGACATTCCTGGGCCAGAGTGGAATATGGCGGACGAGTTCGAATCGGTATCGACGACTTTGCCCTGCGGCTGTTGGGACCCCAGGATAAAATCGAGATTCCTGGTCTGGGATCCCGCGTCGGTCAAAATCGTCCGCAAGTTGTTTTAAAAAGAAACGGAAATGAGGCACCCACTCTCAGCCCTATGGATGGAACAGTTGTCGCCGTAAATCATAAATTGCTCAGCAAAACCGCCATTGCCAATGATGACCCTTATGGAGAAGGATGGCTTATGGTGATCCAGCCGTCTTCTCTTCGCAACAACTTAAAAAACCTCTTCTTCGGCCCTGAAAGTCTGGCCTGGGTCGATGACGAGTTCTTCCGGCTTCAAAAGCTTATGGGTGAAGTTTACGGAGAGGATGTTCAGTATAAAATGGCGGCGACCGGTGGCGAGGCCATCTCTGATATATATGGCGAGGTTCCTGAACTTGGCTGGGATCGTTTGGTGGACGAATTTCTTCATTCAAAATGACAAAAGGAAACCGGAGGCACCGTTGCATTTCAACCCGATTTATCACGGTGCCTTTACACCAGGTTCGCCGAACAAATGTCTCAAGCGCCTTCTGGCTTCAAATTCACAGGCCTGACAAAATCTCAGCGGCAGGCTGTCCAGCTTTTCCAGATTGTTCGAAAACCCCATTAAACAATCCGGGGTTCGGCAGTGAACAATGCCCAAAAGATGTCCGATTTCATGGATAGCGATTTTTGCAGCCCGGTTGTAGGACTGCTCCAGATTTTTACTTTTAGCTCGAAACAAAGAGACAACAGCCGCTTTTCCGCCCAGTTGCGATTCCCCAAAAACAAAGGTCAGAATTGGGGTGAAAATATCCACGGAAACCACTGCCAGCATAAATTGGGAGCTGTCGGAAACCGCCGCCAACGCATGAAGAATTTTTCCGCCATCGTATTGCCCCCTGCGGGCAAGGAATGCGTACTCGGGTTCCGGTTGAACCGGCAGAATCTGTGTGTTGAGTCCCAGAATCGCCTGAAGGTTCGCTGCAATAACGGATACAGCCGTCATATCAATCTTGCCCATGGGGATCAAATCCAAATGGGTATCTTCAACAAAGGTATGTCGTTTTGCATTCAACTGATGTTAAGTCTCTTTCCGAAAAATGGGGGGCATGGAACAGGCCAAGAGATATACTGCAAACGGGCATAATCCGCACTTTCCTTATGCTCCCTCTCCCAGCGGGGGAGGGTTGGGGTGGGGGTCCAAAAGTGCAGATTGTGACAGTTGGCAGTATATATTGGCTTTACCTGCCCCTGCCTTCTTTTCTGCAGCCTGTCTTTTCCTGATTTTTTACTTTGCCATGCTCAATGTTGTCAATTGGTATTGTTTCATCTTGCGCGACAGGGTACTCCGGTTGATTCCAAGCTTTTTGGCGGTATGGCTTATATTTCCGTCGCATGAAGCAAGGGTTGACTTGATGTGATTCATTTCAATTTGCTCAAGCGTACCCGACGGTGTTTCGCAGGACAGTTTTCCGGGATCTAAAAACTTTAGCTCATCAGTGCCGATGATGTAGCCCCTGGCGATAACCACAGCTCGTTCGATAACGTTTCTCAGTTCTCGGACATTGCCGGGCCATGAGTATGATATCAGATGTTCAATGGCTTTTTGGGTAAAACCTTCCAGATGTTTTCCGGTATCTTCAACATACCGTTTGAGAAAATGATCGGCCAGTGCAGGAATGTCGTCCTGCCGTTCGCGCAAAGGAGGAATGTGTATCTTGATGACATTAATCCGGTAGTAAAAATCCTCCCTGAATTGTTTTTCCTTGATCAATGGTGGAATGTCCCGATGGGTTGCCGTTATCAGCCTGAAATCCGAAGATACGGGACTGCTTCCGCCCAACCGTAAAAATTGTTTTTCCTCCAGCACTCGCAGCAGGACGATTTGCATTTTGGTTGAGATTTCTCCTATTTCATCTAAAAAGAGGGTACCGCTATCCGCCATTTCCAGGCGTCCACGTCTGGTTTTCATGGCACCGGTAAAGGCTCCCTTTTCATGACCGAACAACTCGCTTTCGAGGAGAGACTCTGATAACGCCCCGCAATTCACCGCCACAAAAGGTCCGTATGACCGCTGACTCCTTAAATGGATGGCCCTGGCGACGATGTCCTTTCCAACGCCGGTTTCACCTGTTATGAGGATGGGAGCAGAAGATGGCGCCACTTCATCCACTGTAGAGAATATCTTTCGCATCTGTTCTGAATGAACAATAAAAACGTCCGCTGCCTCTTCCTGCTGTTCAAGCAGCCTTTCTTTTAAGATGGTGTTTTCCTTTTGCAGCGTTTTTTGCATCATCACGCGCTCCATGAGCAGTGACAATGCATCCGGATCAAATGGCTTGCACAGGTAATCACTTGCACCGAGCTTCATGGCTTCCACTGCTGTCTGGATCGAACCATGGGCGGTCATCATGATGACCGCCGCTGCTGGCTGTTTTTCCTTGATTCGAGACAAGAGTTCGATGCCGTTCATTCCCGGCATTTTGATATCCACCAGAAAAATATCAATATCGTTTCCCTGAAGGTATTCCAGTGCTCCTTCGCCGGATAATGCAGTTTCCACCTTATATCCGTCTTTGACGAACCAGGCCATGAGCGCTTCGCAGATCGTTTCCTCATCGTCCACGACCATAATGTGAGTAGATGACTTCATTCTGTTGCTCCTTTTGCTCCTAAATCGCCTTTTTCGGAAGCTTCAAGCGAAACGTGCTTCCCTTGCCAGGGGTGCTTTCTACTTCTATAACGCCCTGATGTTCATGAATGATGCCGTAAACCATGGCCAGCCCCAATCCTACCCCTTTTCCAGCAGTTTTGGTTGTAAAAAAAGGTTCAAAAATGTGCTGTAAATCTTCCGGATCAATTCCATGGCCGATGTCTTTCAATTCAATCCAGATAAAACCAGTTGTATCGTCTTCTCCGCCTTTGATAAAAAGTCTTCCGCCTTTGGGCATGGCATCAATGGCGTTAAAAATCAGGTTGAGCAGGCATTGCTGGATCTGACCATAATCGCCCCATGCGGTAAACGGCGCGGAAGGCAGATCGACGGTGCATACAACATTTACAAGCTCAAGCTGATGGTTGGTCAACTGCAAGATGGTTTTTATCATTTCAGAAATATCAATGCGGGTGGCCTCAATATTATTCTGACGGGCGAATGTAAGCAGATTTTTTGCGATGTCCCCGCATCGAAGCGCTTCACGGAATGACAGTTCCAGGTAGCGCACAAGGTCCGGTGACTTGGATGGTAAATCCATTTCCTTGAGATAGGATAAAACCAGTTTGATAAACGTTACGATGCTGGTTATCGGATTGTTGATCTCATGGCAAACGGAAGCCACAAGCCTGCCCAGAGAGGCAAGACGATCTTCATTAACCACCCGGGCCATATCCTTTTTCATGACCTCTGTTTCTTCCACGATTCTTTCTCTGAGTTCCTGTGTCATATCTCTTACGGTAATGACAAATTGCACCATCTTGTCGAAGCGATTGAAGATGGGATATGCCGTAATCTGACAAAATCGGGTATTCCCATCAGAAAGAATCAAGTCACGAACTCTGCGGGAGGGCTTTCCTGTCTTCATTGTTTCCAGAACCGAACAACAGGCATTCCTATCTGAGCAGAACGTCGGCGATTGATTCATTACCTCATAGCAGAATTTACCGAGAATGGCGTTTTTATCCCGTCCACCGGTAACCAGATATGAATTGTTGCTGTTGATGATGCGGAAATCCTGGCCAATAACAAGAACACCGTCCGGAGATGCCTCCAGCAGGGTTGAGGCAAAGGATGTGGCATTGGTGATCCCGGCACCCTTTTGACCCATCTGATCATAAAGACGGGCGATATTAATAAACAACAGGGAGGATTTCTGGTCCAGTACGCCGATGGTGGCAGGTTTCCGGTTTATGATGTCTGAAAGAATATGTTTATCACCCGTAAGCTCAAGAATCAGATCAAGATATTCCAGAGATAGTAGATCGATATGACTTTCAAATACCTGAATCCCCATTTCGCGGGCATACTCACCGCATACTGCGGACTTTGTCGCTGGAGCAATCGCCGCCAGCCTGATCCGCAGACGCGAAAGCTTGATGGCATCAAGATATCTCATGATGGATAAGCATTTCTCACCCTTGGCTACCACACCAACATTCAGAACAAGGCATTTTTCCGATATGTTTGAGTCAACCACGTCATAACCTTTTAAGTTTAAGATATTTACGCGATGGGTTTGTTGCCCCAAGCTTAGCAATAAGTGGAGGAGAAAGAATTTAACCCCCCACCTCAACCCTCTCCGCTGAGGGAGGGAGTTTATGGAAAGCGCAGATGATGCCCGTTCGCTGTAGGGGCGACCGGCCGGTCGCCCTTACTTGGGGGAATGTCTATTAATTCAAATTCAGAAAATAATTAAAATTTGGTGTTGTGTCAAGGAGAAAATAAGGGATGTGATGTTTAGATTCGTATCAAGGCGATATTCGGGTTTTAGAGACAGATTCGGGCAACAAATTTAAATGCTGTCCCATGTCTATCAGATCGAGTAAGGGCGACCGGCCGGTCGCCCCTACATAAAAAGAACCCTTGACACAATGTCATCAGTTTTATAAATGTTAAATGTCTCCAGATAAAATTTCAACCTGTAAACCATGCAAAAAATGACAAAACGGGATCAATATGAACAACTGCCATATCCAGTTTAACCCAAGACGATGCATTGCCTGCAAGGCATGTGAAGTACACTGCCAGGTGGCCCATCAGACTGCTTCCAATGTCAAGATGGGATTTTTGATTACTGCAGAGCCGATTTGCCAGGAAGGGACCAAGGGATATTTCGACCAGATACTTTCAGCCTTCAGGGCATGCTTTCATTGCGAAGAGCCATGGTGTATGGCAGCCTGCCCGACAGATGCCATTAAAAAACGAAAAGAGGATGGAATCGTTTTTGTGGAAGCCGAGCTATGCGTCGGCTGCAAAGCCTGTATCGACGCATGCCCCTGGCAGGTTCCCCAATGGGATGAAGTTAGTGGAAAGGTATTGAAATGCGACTACTGCAGAGACCGGATTGATGCCGATGAAAAGCCAGCGTGTGTGACTGCATGTACCGCCCACGCGCTTAGCTTTGCAGTTCCCAATGCGGGAACGCGAAAAACCCGTCAGGACTACGCAAAATCATTGCTGGAAAAAAAGCGGTGGTTATAAAGGCGGCCTGAACTTTCGGAGCGGCCAGCCAGGCCGCTCCGCCTTGCTTCTCTCTCTTTAGGAGATATTGTAGGGCTTGGCATCCATTTCAAACAGAATATCGGCATACCAGTCTTGCCGAGTCTTGAGCTGGACCAGTAGCTGATTCTTCTCTATGGCCAGGCCCACGTTGAGCGCCAGATATCCCTTCCACATCATGTGATCCTTGTCCGGTTCAAATTCAATGTCATAGTACCATCTAAGCACTCCGACAATTTTTGAACCCACCGTCACGGGGTAACCTATGATGGCCTTGATGTTCTCCTGAAGGGCCTGCTCGCGGTATTGAACACGGGGGTCGGTCGCAACTTTTGATATGATGACCGGCTTTCCGGTGGCCACCTCTCCGATGCTCTGCGCAACGCACACCATCCCCTTGGCCATATAGCTCTCGCTCAGACCGAAAGATGCCACCCGCTCCAGCGTCCCATCCGACTGCTTGATCAGAAAAAGTGAACAGCCCCTGGAATTACCAGAAAGGGTTGCGGTCTTTACCAGATTCAACATTGATTCGCTGATCTTGGACGCAGGCATTAAATGAATATTGGTGGTCGAATTTTTGATGGATTCAAAATAAAACGACTTTCTTAATGACAGCCCAACATGAAGGGCCATCATCTTGAGATATTCCATTTCTTCCGCCGAAACATCCTTGGTGCTGTCAAAATACAGACGAAGCGTACCGACCATAATATTTCCGACGGCGACCGGAATCCCGACGATACTTTTTATCCCCTCTTTCAATGCTTCCTGAGGATACTGCAGATTGGGATCAGTGCTGACATCCCGAATCACGACCATGTCCCCGAGGAGTGTCTCGCCAAGGCTTTTTTTCGGATTGACATCCCCCTTGATCTTGTATGCTTCGCTAAGCCCGTAGGACTGAGAAAGCTTCATGGTGTCATGTGTGTGATCAAAAAGCAGCAGGGATGCGCCTTTTGAGCCAAAAACCTGTGATGCAACCCGGACAACAGCTTCCTTTGTCTCTTGCAAATCAAGCGACCTGTGAATCTCTGAAAGTCCTTGAATAAACTGGTGGGAAAAATCCTGGAAGGCCATACTGACGTTCTCCTTCATCTATCAAAATGATTAAACACATTGGTTGGCAACCTGAAAGCACCAACTTCTTCGATTATGTGCGCTTATCACAGTTCCTTTGCCGAGTCAACAATCATCCAAGAAATGGAGTCCATTAAAAAAGGGGCATAACACTTTATGATCAAGCCTATCGATCAGAATGATTTTATAAACTTTTAATGCATCTGGGATAATGAAATAATTACATATTGCAATCAAGATGACACCATGATAAGTCTGTTAGATATGAATGTACTATGGAGGTAATTGCAAAACCCTTTTTTTACTTGTGTTTTCTCTTGTTTTCTTCGATTTTCATACCACTTTGAATAGTTTTGCAATTGGCTCTATGGAAACACCGGTTTGTATCTGTGAAATAAAGATTCAGCGGATCAGGCAACTTCGGGATTGAACAACGACGGTGGATTCCTACACCATTCCAACTGGCGCAAAATATACTCGTTGCTGCGCCCCTTCGAGGGTGAAGAACCCAACCAAACCAAAAGATATTCTGACCGGCCGAACAAGGAACTTTTACGCCAAAAGATATTCTGACATCAGGCACAACTCTTAAGAAAAAAAGAATCCTCAAGAAAAGAACAAGGAGAACCCGTCATGAAACGAATCACAATCATCAAATTGTCGTTTATTATTGCGTTCCTGTCAGTATGGGTATGTACGTCCGTTGCAAGGGCTGTTGATCAGGAAGGAATAAAATACCGCTGCGCACATCAGGTCTTCAGTGCTTTTGAAAAAGACAATTTGGAAGCATTTACCAAAGAGACCGGCATAAAGGTGGATGTGAAAGCCTACCCTTCCGATGCTGCTGTGAATCTTCTTGTGAATGGCTACTGTGATATCGCCAGTACGGCAAGGACGCTGGACCCTCGACATGAAGATAACGGATTTAAGCAGACGGCTATCTGCATTGACCCCCTGGCGATCATTGCCAATGCAAGATGCGGTATAGATAATGTGACTGAAAAACAGCTTGAGGATATCTTCAGTGGGGATATTATAAACTGGAAGGAACTGGGAGGGCCGGATCTGCCGATTATTGTCATCGTTCCCGGAGAGCATACGGGAGCAAGCAAAAACTTCCGACGTTTAGTCATGAAGCACAAGGAAATCAAGTATGCAATTACAACTTCCGCGTCCTCCATGGTCATCGACGCAGTGAAATATTTGCCGATGGGTTCCATTTCATTTATTTCACAAGGGGCTGCTTTTCAACATAAGGAGATAAAATCTCTGGATGTAAACGGCATTTCAACAAAAGATCCCAATTACCCTTTCACGCAGACATTTTACTATGTCACCAAGGGAGAGCCGACCGGTCAAATAAAAAAACTAATCGACTTTACACTGTCGGAAAAAGGGTCTCAAATTATCAAAATGAATGGCATGAACCCTGTACAACGTCAGGGGAAAGTATCTAATTGATAACCTATCTCAAAAACAAATAACCCTTATTGGCTGAAGCGATGATCAAGGCAAATCTTTAACCTGCTATACTGCAAACGGGCATAATCTTAACTTTTGAACCCCCACCCCAACCCTCCCCCGCTGGGAGAGGGAGCATAAGGAAAGTACGGATTATGCCCTTTCGCAGTATAAATTGTCAGTTTGATGCAATAATGAGGACAACCATGCCATCAGAAAAACCAACTACTGTCGTCATCAGCGGCACGGGCCTTTGGACCCCGGAACACATCATCACCAACGAAGAGCTTGTGGCGGCTTATAATGCGTGGGCCGACAAGTACAATGTGGAACATGCTACAGCTATTCAGGCCGGTGAACTGGAGGTCATTCAAAAATCTTCAGTCGAATTTATTGTCAAGGCCTCCGGCATCAAGCAACGTTATGCTTACATCAAGGATGGCATTCTTGACATCGAACGGATGCGTCCTTCCATACCCGAGCGCCCGGAAGATTCGCTTTCCGACCAAGCTGAGATTGCACTTCATGCCGCGCGGGATGCCATGAAGGCCGCCAATAAAAATGCCTCCGACATTGACGCGGTAATCGTCTCTTGCGCTTACACCCAGCGCGCCTACCCCGCCATTGCGATTGAGGTACAAAACGAGCTGGGCATTAAAGGCTTTGGCTTTGACATGCTGGTGGCCTGCTCGGCAGCCACCTTCGCCCTGCATAGGGGCTACGAAATGGTGGCCGCCGGCACCGCGCGCTGCGTACTGCTGATAAATCCGGAGCTAACTTCACCCCAGGTTGACTATTGCAACCGCGACAGTCACTTTATTTTTGGAGACGTTGCAACCGCCGCCATTGTAGAGAGGGCCGACACCTGCACTGCGCTTCACTGCTACAATATTCTCAGCACAAAGGCGATGACACAGTTTTCCAGCAACGTCAGATCCAATTTCGGTTACATCAGCCGTGCAAGCGATGTGAATCCGTTCAGTGCAGACAAGCTTTTCCATCAAAACGGTCGCAAGGTTTACAAGGAGGTATGCCCCATGGCGGAACAGCATCTGCGGCACCACCTGGAAAGTCAGGGGTTAACCGTCCCTGAAATCAGGCGATTCTGGTTGCACCAAGCCAATATCAATATGAATACCCTGATCTCGAACAGACTGTTTGGAAGGGAGGCCGACATCAATGAAGCGCCCATCGTTCTGGATCGTTATGCCAACACCGCTTCCGCAGGTTCGATCATTGCCTTTCACCTGTACAATCAGGACCTTGTCAGCGGCGACATCGGCGTGATCTGCTCCTTCGGGGCCGGATACTCTATCGGCAGCCTGATCGTGCGCAAGAGATAGATGAAAAACATGACAGCGCGTGATGAACTGATGTCCACGCTGTTTGTGGCAGACCCTGAAACCGCATACATAGTGCAGAAAAAATTATCAGGCCGTATTCCCCCTGTAACTGAAGAAGAACTCGCAATGATCGTTGAAGAAACGATCTGGGGACTGTCTCAGGAAACCGCTTTCGGTCATGCGATAGCAACAGGGCTTATTGAACTTGCAGGAAGGACGGCCCCTGATCTTATGGAAATAGCCGACACAAGAGCTTTCCGTTTCAGAGTCAGGGATGCTGGAGCAAAGAACGCTGCTGTCGGCAGGATTGTGGCCACCCATATAGTTCCAGTTCTCAAAACGGGGAATAAAAGGCTAATCGAACAATTTAACGATACTACCTATTCCCTGCTGAAAATCGGAGCATACACGCTGGAAGAGCCAGTTGAAGCCCTGTCTTATCTCCTTGAATCCGCAGATATTGAATCGAGCTTTGTCTTTTTGGAACTTCTTAGCAGCGTCCTTTCTCCGGAGCTGCCATATAACCAGTGCAAACATCTCTGCCACATCATCCCCAAAGCAGTTCAATCATTTTCTCCTTCCCGCCGACTTTTTCAAATCCGGCAACTGATGCGGGTTGCTCAGGCGGATACATGCCTGGTGGATAAATTTTTGGATGGAATGCAGCGGGAGGCATCTCTTTTAGACTGTCAAGCCCTGCCACGATTTATAACTGAGGGACTGGCCCGATTCAAACAGAACAAGGCTGCAGGTATCAGGTTTTTATCTCTTGAATCCCAACAGTCCAAGGATATGGTTGAGCAGCTCCAGGTTGCCGTATCTTTTTCTCAGGTTCAGCATGGACTGAGCCGTTACCTTCAGGCCAGAACCGGCGGAATGCTATCTGTGGTCAAAACAGGTATCAGCCCTCTATCCGCGCTCTCAGAAATAGACTTATTCACCTTTGAGACACCGTTGGTGTGTTCCCGCGCAAACAGCATTGTCTTGCCGGATGAAATCAGTCATTTTAACAGGAAGTCGGAAAACTTTTTTCTGTATAAATGCCTGACTCGGCTTGAAGCCTGTTATCATGAGTTCGGGACCTACGAATTTGATCTGGAAATAGCGCTTGAAGCCTGCGGTGATTTAGAAGATAGCTGGGAGCAAGGGGCAGGGAGCAGGGGGCGGATACGGCGACACAAGATTGAAAATGGCGACGACCCTGAACGGGAAAAAGGCAGTGATGCCTTAATGGCTTCAGATATGAGCCTGTTTTGCCGGATATTTTCGAATCCAGCGCTGGCTGCTGATTTAATGACTGTTTTTGAGCACGGACGGATAAGAATCATCCTGGAACAGCGTTATCCTGGAATTATCCGGCAGTCGCTACCTGTTTTGATCAGGGAGGCAAAGTCCATTTATCCGGACAGCCTCCAGAAACTTTCTATTGAGATTCTCTATTGCAAAATAGCTCTTGGTGTCAGTGATCCTGAAATCTGGGGAATGCCATCACCAGAGACAGAATTGAAAATTGTCCCAATCATCAATGCCATCGCCATGGATTTTGGCCGGATCATCGAAAAAACATCCAGAGTTGAGGACTGCGCTGCTCTGGTATGGAAATCATATCACCAGATTGAGTCCTGTCTGAAGACAAATGGCCTCGAAAACGATTTCCGGTTGAAAACCCCTTTTGCCAGAGGTCTGCGACCTGATTTAGCAATGGATCGCCCCACAGAGACAAAAGCAGTTCTGCTGAAACATAAACTATCTGAAAAAGGGATAAAGGTTTACAAATCCGAAATTAAAAAGCTTCTGGCGCATCACCATGGGAAAATCGGTAAGGACGATATTCTCAATCTGCTTAGGACATCTCAAAGCACAGACCCGTCCAAAACATCCTCACACTGCTGCTGTTTCCATGGATCTGTCTGATCTGGATCTGTCGGAAATTCCCGGTTTGCTGGATACAACCGCAACCCACGATACTCTCCCTGCAACCTGGCACCGTGAGTGGGACTGCCATAATCGGGATTATCTGCATCACCATGTCCGCGTGGTGGATCGAATAGCTGAAGGTGTCAGCTGCGATTTTTATGGCCAGACGCTGGTGCGATACCGGGAGATAGTCAGCCAGATACGTTACGCATTTGAACTGATGAAACCCCAGGGACTTAAGCTGCTACGAAACTGGAGCGAAGGCGATGAGCTGGATTATCGGGCCGTTCTGGATTTTGTTCTGGATAAAAAGGCGGGCCTGATTCCGTCTGACCGGCTTTACATCAAACGGATCAAGCAGGAGCGGAATGTGGCGGTACTGTTGCTGGTAGATCTCTCCCGGTCAACTGGCAACACGCTCACTAACAGTCCTTCTGATACAGATGCCACAGTGCTAAGTGTTGAAAAAGAGGCCATAGTGCTATTTTGCGAGGCGCTCGACATTTTGGGAGATACCTTTGCCATTGCCGGTTTTTCCGGAAATGGTCGTCTTTCCGTGGATTATACGCACATCAAGGAATTCGCCGAGCCTCTGAACGATGCCGTCCGTATGAGAATCAGCGGCCTTACCCCCCAGCGCAGCACACGAATGGGCGCAGCAATTCGTCATGCTACCGCCCAGTTTGCTAAAATTCCGGCTAATGTAAGGCTGATGGTTGTTCTGGGGGACGGGTTCCCAAATGATGTGGACTACAAGCAGGCTTATGCCATTTCAGATACCCGCAAAGCCATTGGTGAAGCCCTTTCCAGCCGCATTCATACCCATGCCATCACCGTGAACATGCAAAGCGATGCCAGGCTTGATGATCTGTATGGAAATGTCCACCACAATGTGATATCGGATGTCCGAGAACTCCCGGCCAAACTGATTCGGATTTACGGCATGCTGACACGAAGTCATCCGGGCGCATAAACCGCCAAATACCGGCAGATAAGATGCCCGATATATATTGGGCCAATAAAGAATATACGGCCTTGATCATCGTTTCGGCCAGTTGGGTTTATTTCGTAGGGGCGAATCTTGTATTCG